>JAPKGU010000110.1 GCA_026647565.1 Phycisphaerales bacterium
CGGGTGTTCCGAGTGGTTGCGCTTCCTGCGCCGACGGAGCGTGAGAAGACTCAGATGTACTTCCAGAGGTACATGCAGCACTTTCCGGCGGCGGGAGAGGTGGTGATATTCGACCGCTCGTGGTACAACCGGGCGGGGGTCGAGTACGTCATGGGTTTCTGCACCAAGGAGCAGCACAAGCGATTCCTCGAGCTCTGTCCGGAGATCGAGAGGTACATTGTCGAAAGCGGGATCATGCTGCTGAAGACATGGCTCGAGGTGAGCGACGAGCAGCAGAAGAAGCGGTTTGAGGCGCGGATCGAGGACCCGCTGCGTCAGTGGAAGCTCAGCCCGATGGACCTGCCTTCGCGCAGCCACTGGTTTGCGTACTCGCGGGCGCGGGACATGATGTTCGATGCGACGGACAGCGAGCACGCGCCGTGGTATGTGATCCGATCGGACGACAAGAAGCGCGCGAGATTGAACGTGATCCGCCACATCCTCGATCAGATTCCGTACAAGACGGTGAAGGCGGAGAAGGTCGAGTTGCCGAAGCGGTCCATGAAGGACGCGTACGACGATCAGACGACACTCGAGGGGCGCCGGTTCATCAAGGAGGTCTATTGACGCGCTATGGTCACGCTCGAGTCCGCGACGCCGATGTGGCGCATGAACGCGCACAACTCGCCGCTCCTCGCGATCGAAGCGACGCGGCCACACGGGATGTGCCCGCGAGTGTTCTCTATGATGTGGCGCGTCGCGACGGGGGTCCCGTCGTGTCCACCCAGCGCTCGGAGCCAGCACTCATGACCAGTTGTGTCGACCGCCGCTCACGCAGTTCGACGGCGCGATTCCTGCGGGCGACGGCCGGTGTGACGGTCGCGTGCACAGTTCTTTCGGGCGGTTGCAAGGTTGGTCCGAACTATGAGCGTCCGAGCGCGTCGGTGAACGAGCAGTGGGAGACGCTGGACGGCGTGCAGGCGGCGCCGACGGTGCCGGACTGGTGGGGCACGTTCAACGACCCGGTGCTGGCGTCGCTGGTGAGCCGAGCGCACGCGCAGAACCTGAGTCTGCGGGCGGCTGGGCTGCGGGTGATCGAGGCGCGAGCGGCCCGGGGGATCGCGGTGGGCGAGTTCTTCCCGCAGGTGCAGAACGCGTACGGCTCGATCGGAGCGAGCCAGCTCAGCGCGAACGAGGCGGCGGCATCGGGCGATCGGTCGTTCGCGAGCGACGCTCTGGGCGTTGAGGCGGCGTGGGAGCTTGATTTCTGGGGGAAGTTCCGGCGCGGGATTGAGGCGGCGGACGCCGAGGTGCTGCTCGCGGTGGCGGACTTTGACGCGGTGTTTGTGACGCTGACCGCGGAGGTCGCGACGAACTACGTGCTGGTGCGTTCGCTCCAGGAGCGGCTGGGCTTTGCGCGTGCGAACGTGGAGCTGCAGCAGGAGACGCTGGAGCTGACGGAGACGCGATTTCGCGCGGGCGCCGTGTCGGAGCTCGACGTCGCCACGGCGCGGGCGACGCTGGCGAACACGCGGGCGTTGATTCCGGAACTGGAGCTCGCGCTTCGGCAGACGACGCTGGCGCTGGGCGTGCTTCTCGGTCAGACGCCGTCGGACCTCGCGGCGGCGCTGGCCCCGCCGGAGGGGACGCCGTCGCGTGTGCCCGATGCGCCCGCACAGATCGCGGCGGGTGTGCCGGCGGATCTGCTGAGAAGGCGTCCGGACGTGCGGGCGGCGGAGCGCCTGGCGGCGGCGCAGAGCGCCCGAATCGGACAGGCGGAGGCGGACCTCTATCCGAGCATCACGATCGGGGGGGCGACGGAATTTGCGAGCAGCAGCTTCGACAATGGGCGCAACTCGGACCTGGGGGACGTCTTCGACGCGGACTCGTTCACGGGGTTCATCGGGCTTTCGGTGAACTGGCCGATCCTGAACTACGGACGGATTCGTTCGAACATACGCGTGCAGGACGCGCGATACGAGCAGGCGGTCGCGGCGTATCGCGACACGGTGCTGCGGGCGGCGGCGGATGTCGAGGCGGGGCTGGCGGAGTTCCTCCGGTCGCGCGAGCGAACGGGTCATCTGATGGACGCGGTGGACGCCTCGAATCGGAGCGTGGAGCTCTCGCTGATCCAGTATCGCGCCGGGGCGGTGGACTTCATCCGCGTGAACGACGCGCAGACGCAGCTGGTCGAGCAGCAGGACAACCTGGTGGTGTCGAGGGCTTCGATCGCGCTGGGGGCGGTTCGGACCTATCGCGCACTCGGGGGCGGATGGGAGGTTCGGGCCGGCTCGGAGTACGTTGATCAGGAGACGGCGGAGGGCATGCGTGCTCGGACGAACTGGGGCGAGGTCCTCGACCCGAGCTGGCAAGAGGGCAAGGACCTGGGCTTCCCGAGACCTGACGCGCCGGGACCGACACCCGTGCCCGACGGTGGCGAGACGAAAGGCGGGCTGTGAGCGCCATGGAGCAGACGATGCGACGAATCAGATTGTGGCGGCGCCGCGGCGCGACGATCACCTGCGTGATGCTGGCTGCGGCGGTGACGGGCGTGCACGGATGCAGGCACGGGAACGACGAGAACGCGTACGCGCCGCCTCCTCCCCCTGAGGTGATCGTCGCGAACCCGGCGGAGAAGGAGGTGACGAGTTACCTCACGTACACGGGCGTGATCGAGGCCTCGGAGACCGTGGAGCTGCGCGCGCGTGTGCAGGGCTTTCTCGAGCGTGTGAACTTCACGCCGGGACAGCGCGTGAAGGCCGGAGATGTGCTGTTCGTGATCGACAAGCGGCAGTACGCGGCGGCGGAGGAGCGGGCCAGGGCTGCGGTGGCGGCGCAGGAGGCGGCGCTGTTGGGGGCCGAGAATGACGCCCGCCTGGCGCGTGAGCTTGCGGACCAGCGGGCGGGCCCGGAGATCGATGCGATCATCAAGGCGGCGAGGCGGGATGTCGTGGCAGCGGACCTGGCGCAGGCCAAGGCGCAGCTGACCGAGGCGCAGCTGAACCTCGGGTACTGCGAGGTCGTCGCGCCGATCGACGGGCGGATCAGCGACAACTACGTGGACATCGGGAATCTGGTGGGGCGCGGGGAGACCACGCTGCTCGCGGAGATCGTGAGAACGGCGCCGGTGTTTGTGTCGGTCGACGTGAGCGAGGCGGACGTGCTGAGGGTCCGGCGTGAGCGTGAGGCGTCGGGAGATCTCGTCGGGATCGAGCCGGGGCAGATCGCACCGGGTGTCTGGCGACCCGCCGAGCTCTCCCTCGCGGACGAGGACGAGTTCCGATTCAAGGGGCGGGTGGACTACGTGGACCCGAGGATGAACCCGGAGACGGCGACGCTTCGTCTGCGCACGACGTACGAGAACAAGGACGAGGTGCTCCTGCCCGGCCTGTTTGCGCGCGTTCGTTTCCCGATGGCGACGACGAAGTCCCTGGTGGTGTCGGAGGCGGCGCTTCTCTCGGACCAGCTCGGTCGTTACGCGATGGTGGTGAACGACAAGGACGAGGTGGTCCAGAAGCGTGTGAAGATCGGCGCGCTGGACGGGGACATGCGTGTGGTGGAGGAGGGCTTGACGGCCCAGGATCGAGTGATCGTGCTCGGCGTGCTGAAGGCCCGCCCCGGCTCCAAGGTCAGCCCGAAGATGCAGGAGCCCGCGGCTCAGGGCCGCTGAGGAGGACGCATGCTCGCTGAGTTTCCGGTCAGGCGCCCCATCGTCTCGATGGTGATCTCGATCCTGATCGTGATCATGGGGGTCGTGGCGTATCCGACGCTGCCGATCGCGCAGTACCCGGATATCACGCCGCCGGTGGTGCAGGTGACGACGACGTATCCCGGCGCCAGCGCGCAGGTTGTGGCGGACACGGTGGCGTCGCCGATCGAGCAGCAGGTCAACGGCGTGCCGGGCATGATCTACATGGAGAGCACGTCGGCGAGCGACGGCTCCTACACGCTGAAGGTCACGTTCGAGCTGGGGACGAACATCGACATCGCGTCGGTGCTGGTGCAGAATCGCGTGAACATCGCGATGCCGAAGCTTCCCGACGAGGTGAAGCGCCAGGGCGTGACGACGGATCGCGTCTCGTCGAACGTGATCACGGTCTTCTCGCTCGCGCCCGAGGACGAGGCAGCGAGCAAGAAGTTCGACGACCTGTTCATCGCGAACTATCTCACGATCAACGTCTTCGACGAGATCAAGCGCATCCCGGGCGTCGGCGACGCGAAGGTGTTTCCGGCCAAGGACTACGGCATCCGGCTGTGGCTGGACCCGGAGCTGCTCAAGGCCCGCGGCCTGACGACGATGGACGTGATCAACGCGCTGAAGGAGCAGAACGTGCAGGTCGCGGCGGGCGCGATCGGGCAGCCGCCCGTGCCCAGCGGCCAGACGTTCCAGTACACGGTCTCGACGCTCGGGCGTCTGAACAGCGTGGAGCAGTTCGAGAGCGTGATCGTCCGCGCGGATGGGAATCGGATCATCCGCGTGAAGGACGTCGCGCGGGTCGAGCTTGGCGGGAAGTCCTACGACCTGCTGGCGCGATACGGGGGGCTGCCGGCGGGCTGCATGGTGATCTACCAGGCGCCGGGCGGCAACGCGGTGCAGGTCGCTCGCGACGTCGAGAAGCTGCTTGAGTCCAAGTCCCGGGCGTTGCCGGCGGGTCTGAAGTTTCAGACGGTGTACGACACGTCTGAGTTCGTGCTGAGCGCGATCGACGGGGTGTTCCACACGTTCTATGAGGCGCTCGCGCTGGTGCTGGCGGTGGTGGTGATCTTCCTCGGGAGTCTGCGGCTCTCGGTGATCCCGATGCTGGCCATCCCGGTGTCGATCATCGGCTCGTTCTTCTTCGCCAAGATCTTCGGCTTCTCGGTGAACATGCCGGTGCTCTTCGGGCTTGTGGTCGCGATCGGCATCGTCGTGGACGACGCGATCGTCGTCGTCGAGAACGTCGAAGCGGTCATGAAGAAGACGCACAAGGCGCCGAAGGAGGCCACGGTCATTGCGATGAAGGAGGTGCTCGCGCCGGTGATGAGCATCACCGTGGTGCTGATGGCCGTCTTTGTGCCGACGGCGTTCCTTCCCGGGATCAGCGGCCAGCTGTTCCGCCAGTTCGCGCTGACGATCGCGGCGAGCACGTTCCTCTCCGGTGTGTGCGCCGTGACGCTGACGCCGGCGCTGTGCGGCGTGATCCTCAAGGCGCACAAGGAGGGGCATAAGCCGTTCATTCTGGTGCGCTGGTTCAACGCGGGCTTCGACGCGCTCGCCAACGGGTACGCGCGCCTGATCAAGTTCCTCGTGCATCCGGCGATCGTTGTGTTCACGCTCGGGGCTTTCGGGGCGAGCGTCGTTGCGATCGGCTGGACGTTCACAAAGGTTCCGACCGGGTTCGTGCCGCTGGAGGACCGCGGCATGGTCCTGATCGACGTGTGGATGCCCGACTCGTCGTCTCAGGAGCGGACGCTGGCGGCGGTGAGGAAGGTGGAGAAGATCCTCTCCGAGACCGACGGCGTGCGGAACTTCACGGCGCTGCCCGGGTTCTCGATGATCAACAACAACGGCTCGAACTACGCGATGTTCTTCATCGGGCTGGAGGACTGGGACGAGCGTCTGCCGAAGGGTCGTGATCTTGCGACGATCATGCAGGACCTGCGCCGGAAGACGGCGCAGATCCCGGACGGGCTGTGCATCGTGTTCTCGCTCCCGGCCGTCGACGGCGTCGGGAGCGCGTCCGGATTCGACCTGCGGCTGCAGGATCGCTCGGGGATCGGGCGTCCGGCGGTGGGCGAGGTGGTGCAGGGGATGATCGCGGACGGGAACTCGCAGTCGAAGCTGACGGGCGTGAACAGCGCATATCGAGCGGCGGTGCCGCAGTTGTTCGCGGATGTCGATCGCGAGAAGGTGAAGAAGCTGGGCATCCCGCTGCAGGACGTGTTCTCGACGATGTCGGGGTACCTCGCCTCGGCGTACGTGAACGACTTCAACCTGTTCGGGCGCACGTGGCAGGTCAACGTCTCGGCCGACAGCAGGTTCCGCGCGGCACCGGAGGACATCATGTCGCTCGACGTGCGCAAGCCGGACGGGGGGATGGTGCCGCTGGGGTCATTGCTGAGCGTGCGAGAGACGATGGGCGCGGACCGGGTGATCCGCTACAACATCTTTCCCTCAGCGGTGCTGCAGGGGCAGCCGGCGCCTGGCGTGTCGTCGGGCGAGGCGTTGAAGGTTGTTGAGAGCATGGCGGAGGCGAAGCTCCCTCCGGGCATGACGTACGAGTGGACGGCGCTGTCGTACCAGGAGAAGCTGGTCGGCAACCAGGCGATCATCGTGTTCACGATGGCGTTGATCGTGGTGTATCTGATCCTTGCGGCGCTGTACGAGTCGTGGTTCATCCCGCTCTCGGTGATTCTCTCCATCCCGCTGGCGGTGCTGGGGGCGATGGGGGGCCTGATGTGGCGGGGTATGGACAACAACATTTACACGCAGGTCGGCCTGGTGCTTCTGGTCGGCCTTGGGGCGAAGAACGCGATCCTCATTGTCGAGTTCGCGAAGGCGTATCGCGAATCGGGCAAGCCGATCGTCGAGTCGGCCGTCGAGGCGTCGCGCCAGCGTCTGAGGCCGATCCTGATGACGGCGCTGGCGTTCATTCTGGGCGTGCTGCCGCTGATGATCGCGACGGGCGCGGGTGCCGCGAGCCGCCAGGCGATCGGCACGGCGGTCTTCTTCGGGATGATCGGAAACACGTTCCTCGGTCTGATCTTCACGCCGGTGCTGTACGTCGTGATCCAGGCGACCACGGAGAAGATCTTCGGGCCACCCAAGACGAAGACGCCGCCTCCCGAGGCCGGTGACGTATCCGGCGAGGCATCAGGCCACACCCCCGCACCCGTGCACTGACCGGGTTCTTCCGAGAGCCGCTTTCCCATGGAGGTCCGCATGAAACTCCCCCCCCCACTCTCACCCCCACGCACCGCTCCGCTCGTCCTGCTCCTCTCGCTCTGGATCGGTCTGGGCGTCTCGGGGAACGATTCCGCGCACGCGCAGAGTGCCCAGCCCGCGAGCGCTCTGCCGGCGATCCCGGGCGGCTCCCTGACCACCGAGGACCTCGAGAATCTGGTCGGGCCGATCGCGCTGTACCCGGACGACCTTCTGGCGAACGTGCTGGCAGCGTCGGTATACCCGGACGAGGTGATGGAGGCCGCGAGCTTCATGCGGAGCGCCGGTGCGAAGGACCAGATCGATTCGCGCGACTGGGAGGCCCCGGTCAAGGCGGTCGCTCGCGTGCCGGACGTGCTGAAGATGATGTCGGAGTATCAGGATTGGACGATCGCGCTCGGGCAGGCGTATCTGACGCAGGCGCAGGATCTGATGGCGACGGTGCAGGCGCTTCGCAAGAAAGCGAGTGCGAACGGCTCGCTGGTCTCGAATGAGCAGCAGCGGGTGGTTGTCGAGCAGGAGACGATCTACATCCAGGCGGCGGACCCCGCGATCGTCTATGTGCCGTCCTATGAGCCGGCGGTTGTGTACGTCGATGATCCTTACGACGACGTCGTCGCGGCGGGATTGATCGGATTCGGCACCGGCATCGTCGTCGGGGCAATCTGGGCGGACCTGGACTGCGACTGGCACCACGGCTGCATCGGGTGGGGCGACGTTGATGTCGATATCGACAGGAACTTCAACGGTGACATCAACATCGGCAACGACGTGAACATCGGGAGCGGCAATCGCGTCGATCATCAGAACCGCGTCGGGAAGGAGGGAGGCGCCTGGTCTCCGAACAAGGAGAAGGCCAATGCCGGCTCGAAGCCGGACCAGCGTCAGAACTTCAAGAGCGATCGAGCGGGTGCCTCGTCTCGCGCCCAGGCGCCACGCACGAGTTCGGCGGCACGTCCACCGGCTCGACCGACGCCGAAGGCGACACCGTCTCGGACACCATCGTCCGCGGGCCGGGCCCAGGCACCGAGTGCCACGCGTGCCGCGGGAGCGGCTCGCACGCCTTCCGCGCCCACCTCGGACCGCGCGCAGAGCGCATTCCGTGGAGGCTCGGACACGCGTGCATCGTCCAGCCGCGGATCGAGCAGCCGCCAGTCGGTGAATCGCGGCTCTTCGGGCGGGAGGCCGAGCGGCGTCTCCCGCGGAGGTGGCTCTGGGGGCGGTGGCGGGCGCGGAGGCCGTCGCTGACGGAGTCGTTCCTCATGTTTGCGCCCGGATGATTCCCTGTATCAAACCATCTTTCACGAAGGACCCGACATGATGTCCCTCGCCAAGCGTGTCTCTGTTTCCGTGATCCTGGTCGCGGCGTCTGCCGCCGTCGGCTGCCAATCGCAGCGCCGATTCGAGTCGCCCGATTCCGCGGTCGCGGCGCTCTCCCGGGCGACTGCTTCGAGCGACAAGTCGGAGCTTCGCCGACTATTCGGTCCGCGAGCGGCCGAGCTGCGTTCTGCGGACGCGGATCAGGACCGGATCGACTTTGCCTCGTTCCAGCGAGCCCTGACCGAGGGGCACGAGATCGAGTCTGTGTCGCCGGACGAGGCGAGGCTGCTGCTGGGCGAGGTGAGGTGGCCGTTTGCGGTCCCGATTGCGCGCGAGTCCGATTCGAAGTGGCTCTTCGACACGGACGCGGGAATCGAGGAACTGGAGAATCGTCGGATCGGTCGGAACGAGCTCCGCACGATCGCGGCTTGCCGCACGCTCGTGGAAGCGCAGAATGAGTATCGCTCGGTCGATCGGAACGGGGACGGCGTTGCCGAGTATGCGCAGCGACTGATGAGCACGCCCGGAGACAGGGACGGCTTGTACTGGCCCTCGTACGGTGGCGTGGATCCCTCTCCGATCGGGCCGGTCCTCGCTCAGGCGGCGACGCGGACGGACGAATCGGGAGAGCGCATGCCTTACAACGGCTACCGGTATCGCCTGTTGTATCGGCAGGGAGCGCACGCGCCGGGCGGGGCGGCGGAGTACGTGGTCGACGGGCGGATGGTGAACGGGTGGGCGGTGATCGCGTGGCCGGATGAGTGGGACGGGACGGGAGTGATGTCATTCATGGTGAGCCACGCGGGCGTGATCTATGAGGCCGATCTCGGTCCGGACGCGGACACGAGCGATGTCGATACGTTTGATCCTGACCCCGCCACGTGGAAGCCTGTGGCGCCTTGAGTTCGTGCGCAGATCATCGCATCGAGGCGATGCCTGCGCCACATTGATCGACGAAGGAGCATGACCATGGCAGGCGGATCTCTTGCTGATCGCATCAAGGCCGAGTTCGAGGCGCGTGACGCACGCCAGAAGGCGGCCGAAGCGGATCGCGCCAAGTCCGTTCAGGCCCGCGAGGCCGGGATCGATCGATACAAGAAGGCGTGCGAGGAGTTGAAGGCTGTGTGGGGTCCAAAGTTCCAGGAGTTCGCCAAGCAGTTCGGCGACAAGATCAAGATCACACCTGTGTTGAGTCCCGAGCAACGCGAGGCCCGCTGCACGTTCATGACGGACCTTGCGACGATGACGCTGACGATCGGGGCCTCGGTGAGTCCGGACGCGACAAAGCTGGTGCTCGACCACAACCTGCTGATCGTGCCGAACTACTTCGATTACGAGCGGAGTTCCCGGCTTGAGATGTCCCTGGACAAGATCGACAAGAACGCGGTGGGGACGTGGCTCGATGATCGGCTGGTGTCTTGCGTGAAGGCATACCTCTCGATGCAGGACAACGAGTACTACCTGCGCCGGGCGCTCGTGGAGGATCCGATCACGAAGGCGCGGTTCCTGAAGGAGGACGCGGCGACAACGCTGGAGCACAAGGGCAACAAGGTCTACTTCGCTTCGGAAGACTCGAAGAAGGAGTACATGAAGAAGCACGAGATCGCGGGTTGAGCTCCGGGGCGCGATGATGCACGTGCCTTCTGCGAGTTCGGTCGCAGATCCGCGCGTGATCATGGCGGTTGACTGAGTCGTCTCGGAGCGCGATCGTCTCTCACTGCCTGACTTCAAGACTGGGAAAGCGATGTCGCCAGAATCACCAAGCAGCCCGAGGCAGGTCCAGCCGGTCGTTCCCTCACGCCCTTCGGGGCTGATCAGTCTCGCGGACGAGGAGCAGGTGAGGCAGGTGCTCGGCACGGCGATGCTCGGGCTTTGGGACGTGGTGAACGAGTTATCGCGGCTTCGTCCGTCGACGCGCGAGCGATACCGCGTGGCAATCTTCGGGTCGGCTCGAGCGAAGCCGGGCTCTTTCGTGTACGAGGAGGTCAAGCGTGCCGCGACGGCGTTTGCCGCCATGGGATGCGACATCGTCACCGGCGGGGGTCCGGGCCTGATGCAGGCGGCAAATGAGGGCGCGGCGGCGGCCGGCCACCCTGAGCGATCGCTGGGGATCCGCGTTGACCTGCCGTTCGAGCAGGAGGTCAACCCCTATGTCGCCGAAGCGTTCGAGCACAAGACCTTTTTCAGTCGGCTCCAGCACTTCGTGATCGCGTCCGATGCGTTCGTGGTGGTTCCGGGCGGCATCGGAACCGTCCTGGAGATGCTGATGATCTGGCAGTTGCTGCAGGTGCGTCACATCGCGAATGTGCCGCTCATTCTTGTGGGTAGGATGTGGACGGAACTGATTGCGTGGTCGGAAAGGAGCATGCTCGACCCGCGGCTCGAGCTAGCGAACGCGGAGGACATCCGGATTCCTCGTTGCCTTGAGACTGCGGACGAGGCGATCGCTGCGGTGCGGGAGTTACAGCGGGCATGGGCGGCTTCCCGCTCGGCGTAGGTTTCTTCGCCGTCACAGGATCGAGGGCATCGGCATGCAGTCGCTATTGATGTTCGGCGCCGCGTTCCTGTTGGTCGTTTCTGTCCTTGGAGCTCTCGAGTTCGGGTACAGAACCGGCGTACGCCGCGCACGGGAAGAGGATGCGCGAGCCGCCAGCCAGATCGGCGCGGTGCAGGGAGCGTTGCTGGGGCTTCTGGGCCTCTTGCTCGCCTTCAGCTTCGCCGCGGCGGGCGCGAGGTTCCTCGAGCGACAGGACCTGATCACCCAGGAAGCGAACGCGATCGGGACCGCGTATCTCCGCGCGGATCTGATTCCGGACCCCTATGCGTCGGCGCTGCGAGCTGCACTTCGCGAGTACACGTCGCACCGCGTGGAGGTCTCGCGTCATTTGAAGGACAGCATCTCGGCGGCAAACTCGGCGGAGATTGGTGCATTCCACGATCGGATGTGGTCGGCCGCACGAGACGGCTCGCTGGCGAAGCCTGAATCGATGATGGCGGTCGTGACAGCCGTGAACGACGTGATCGACTTTCACGCAACCCGGGTGGCGGCGGGGAAGAAGCACCTTCCGATGGTGGTCATGGGTCTGCTGATAGCGTGCTCGGTGCTCTCGATCGGGGTGATCGGCTACAGCTGCGGGACCGGGAAGCGGCGGCGAGCGACGCTGACGACGTCGCTGGCGATGCTGATCGCTGCGGCGCTCTGGATCACGATCGACCTCGACCACGCCCGTTCGGGAATCCTGCGGCTGAACGACGCGCCCCTCGTGGCGCTGGAGCGGTCGCTGACCCGGTGATGAGGTCGCGCAGGGAAAGGGCGGCACATCTCGCGTGCTTCCCCGGGACCGATGGAGGCTTCGCCCCCGGAGCCACTGCGACGAGATGCACCGCCCATGGAGGGGAGCGGGCGAGAGAGGACCTGACCGAAGAGCCGTCTCAGCGGCGGCGACGGGTCAGCGCCAGGCCGAGCGACGCGACGAGGAGCGTGCCGGGCGCGGGGACCGGCGAGATGGTCATCTCGGTGAACTCGATGCCGACGACCTCGAAGCCCAGGTCGACGAGGTTGAAGTAGAAGTTGGTGAGCGTGCCGGGTCCGCCGCTGCCGTAGCCGTAGGTGCCGGCGGCGCCTGCGATGTCGAGCGACGAGAGCGTGTCGCCGGTGTATCCGACGGAGAAAGCGGCCTCGAAGGGGTCGCCGAAGAGCCCGGCCTCGGTGATCGGAAGGCCGAAGGGCAGCTCGATGCCTCCCCACGTGATGTAGAAGCCGTCAACGGCGGGGTCGTTGTCGCGGACGACGAAGTAGGGTGTCGAGCCGCCGGGGAGCGGGTAGGACATGCCCGCGGAGAAACCCTGGTCGGTGGTCACGGCGAAGGAGCCGGGATCGATCTCATAGGCGCGGATGCCGAAGGTGGGGTGCCCGACGAAGGCGTCGGAGTCCACGGTGAAAGTGTACGAGAGGAGGTGGCCCGGGCGGATCGCGAGGATGTCCGGGTTGGTGTTGGGGTTGGAGGGATTGGAAATGTTGTACTCGACACGCCCGTTGATGCTGACCTGGAAGAGGTCTGCGGACGCGACGGCGGTGAATCCGGCGAGAAGGGCCAAGGACGCGGTCAACTTCATGAGAATCTCCGTGCAAAGCGGGACAGGAAAGCGCGCGGGCCCACGCGGGCACACGCACGAACGCATCAACGGGTGCGGCGGCGACGCGCGACGAGGAGGCCGAGTGGCGCAAGGGCCAGCGTGCCGGGTGCCGGGATGGTGACGCTGAAGCTCTGGTACAGGAAAGTGCGGTAGTCGATGCCGTAGCCGATGAGCGTCCTGCCGTCGGCGGAGACTCCCGTGAGCGAGATGAAGTCAAAGAGCGGGTCGACCGATACGCCGTGGCGCGCCAGGTACGACTCGATGCTCAGCATGCCGTGCGACGCCGTCCAGACGAAACCGGTGGTGTCGGAGAACGGTCCGAAGTCGTACACGTTGAACCCGACGACGACCGAGCCGTCG
>JAPKGU010000111.1 GCA_026647565.1 Phycisphaerales bacterium
GTCGCGACGCCGGGAAGCGTCGAGTTCGGCGCCGACTGGCTCAGCGGAGCCCGCGCCTCCTTCCGCGCCAACACCATCTCCACCGATCGCGCCATGCGAAGGTTCTCCTACGGCTCGCAACGCAACGGCGACACACTCGAGAACGGCGACATGCTCGGCGGACCCGGCGGAGGCGTCCTCATCCGCCCCGGCGGGCACTACCAGACCCTCACGCGCCAGGTCCCCGGCTCCCGCTACCTCTGGTCCAACCCCCGTGAACACGCCGCCCTCTTCCTCGCATACCCCGGAAGCGCGACCGCCCAGATCTCGCTGCGCACGAGCAACCTCTCACTCTCGGACCCCGACGCCCCCGAACGCATCCGCGGCTCGCGCGTCGTCCTCGACACCACACGCCTCGTCGCGACCGTGGTCAACGCGAACCCCCTCGCACGCACCCTGACGATCAGCGGCACAGGACACGCCGTCGCTCGAGGCGATGCCGTCTCGACCTTCAACTCAGCGACCACCTGGGACGCCACCATCATCCAATCCGCCAAGGAAGTCGGTGCCGACACCGTGTTGACACTCGAGCACTGGTTCGATCCGGCCATCACCGTCGGGCCGGGCCGCGCGGTGCGGATCGGGTCGTGGGACATGAAGTGGCTGCGCATCGAAGCCCCCGCCGACGCGCCATGGAGCGCCGACCTCTTCCAGGGGCATCGCGTCGAAGCCGACGACGCAGGCCCGGGACCGGTCTGCGTCCTGACCGAAGAGTGGTACGCCCTCACCGACGGATACCTCTTCGGCTCCGGCGGCTGGTCCGCGCACGGCTACGACCACCAGGTCGACAACGCCTTCACGACCCCGCGCCCGCAGGACAACCTCTCCCCCTTCGCCTGCTTCATCCGCGCCATCGCGCCCGACGCCGTCCTCCTCACCCCCGCCCAGCAGTCCGGCCCCGAACCCTCACTCGGCTTGATCACCACCGCCCTCCGCGAGGCCCTCGGCCCACAGAGCGAGATCGTCTGGGTCGCCGACAACGCCCACGGTCGCAGCTCCGCCCTCTCGTACGACGACGGCTGGCTCGATCAGGACAACTCCGCCTGGTACGTCTGGATGCGCGCCAACGCCCGCGCATACGGCGTCCCATTCCTCGCCGCCGGCATCTGGTCCCAGGGCGCCTTCTCGGAGCAGTACGCGCGAGGCCTCCGAAGCGACTCGGTCTCCCACGCCACCTCCCAGGGCAATCTCCTCTGGGCACGCGCAATCCTCGCCGACGCTCGCAAACACATCCCTCTCACGCTCCCCGGCCCCACCCTCCCCAAATCCAGCTCCACCCTCAACGCCGCGCCCGAGTAGTGCCTTCCAAGGCGCAAAGGGGGCCCGAACAGATGGGGTCCCCCCTTGGGATGAAGGAAGCGATCCAAAGAAGAGGCCGCCTGCCGCCTAACCCATCGGCGCGGCCCCACCCTCGCTGATGTGCGCTCCTCCTTCCACGCTTGCATCCCGTCGAGCCGCGCCATCCGATTTCTGCGCACCCCGAGACCTCCGCCCTGTCCGAGGGTACAACTCACCGCCCGAACGAAACTCCGAACCAAGGATTCGGACAAAGGCCGACCGGGCACGCGTCGCGGCACGCCCCGGCATCGGGGCCTCATCGGAGTTCAAAGGCACGCGCGTCCCACACACGCGCCGGAGGTGGCTGGGTGCTCAAATGGCTCATCGGGCTTGGCGTCGCGTTCGTCCTGTTCCTCCTCATCGCCGGGGGCGGGGCCTACTTCTTCCTCAACTCGGCCAAGGGCAAGGAGATGATGCAGTCCTTCAAGCCCGGCACCAAGGCCAAGGAGGTGCGCCTGGCTCCCGCCGAGCGGGGTGAACTCATCAAGACCGTCAGCGCCCCCGGCGTCATCGAGCCCGAAACCAACGTCAAGATCAGCGCCCAGGTCTCCGCCCGCATCCTCGCCCTCCCCTTCCGCGCCGGCGACGAGGTCAAGGCCGGCGATGTCGTCTGCCGCCTCGACGCCGTGGACCTCAAGGCCCGCGTCGATGCCGCACAGGCCCGGCTCGCCGCCACACGAGCCCGGCTCGGCGGCGCCGAGGCCAACGCGATCATGGCCAACGCCGAGTTCGGCCGCTCCAAGGAGCTCTTCGACGCCGGCGACACGCCCAAGAGCGACCTCGAGCGCGCCGAAGCCAACTACCTCCAGGCCGTCTCGGCCCTCGACGCGCTCAAGGCCGAGATCCTCAGCGCCGAGGCCGAAGT
Source organism: Phycisphaerales bacterium (assembly GCA_026647565.1). Classification (GTDB taxonomy): domain Bacteria; phylum Planctomycetota; class Phycisphaerae; order Phycisphaerales; family UBA1924; genus JAHBWV01. The sequence goes on from JAPKGU010000111.1 coordinate 2,243, forward strand.
CGTCGCCGCGCAGAAGGACCTGGACAACGCCGTCATCACGTCCCCCATCGACGGCGTCATGACGACCCTCAACGCGGAGGTCGGCGAACTCGTCGTCGTCGGCACCCTCAACACCCCCGGCTCGGTCATCATGGAGATCGCCGATCTCTCGCGCATGCTCCTCAAGGCCCAGGTCGACGAGACCAACATCAAGCCCGTCAAGCCCGGACAGCGCGCCCAGATCTACACGCCCTTCGACCCCGAAGGAGAGCTGACCGGAAAGGTCGGACGCATCAACCTCAAGCGCGAGGTCAACCAGGCCGACGGCACCGGCTACTTCGAGGTCGAGATCCTCGTCGACGTTCCCGAGGGCGTCCGCCTCCTCTCCGGCCTCACCGCCAACACCGAGATCGAGGTCGAGATCTTCGACGGCGTCCTCAAGGTCCCCAGCCAGGCCGTGCTCGACCGGCGCGTCGACGAACTCCCGAGAGAACTCGCCGACTCCAGCGCCCTCGTCGACAAGTCCAAGACCTTCGCGCGCATCGTCTTCGTCGAACGCCAGGGCAAGGCCGTCGCCACACCCGTCTCCATCGGCCCCAGCGACCTCACCCACACCGTCATCCTCGCGGGCCTCGCCGAGACCGACCGGGTCGTCACCGGGCCCTTCCGCGAACTCACGTCTCTCAAGAACGACACCCCCATCATCGACGAGGCCGAAGCCGCCGCCAAGCGAGAGGCCGAACGCCTCGCAAAGGAAGGCAAGAAGCCCGCAGACACCCCCGCCGGCCCAACCCCCGAATCCACGAACACCGCCCCGGCCGAAGCCAGCACCCAGGAAAGCGAGTCCGACGACGGAACGTCCTCGCAATCAACCTCAACCGAGGCCGCCACCACCAAGGAGGCCTCCTCCACCAGCGCCTCCGGCGGCGGCCGCCCCTGATCCCGTGACCCCGCTCCCGCCAAAACGCACCAAAGAACACGCATGACCATCGAGATCAGGAAACTCGAGAAGATCTACAAGATCGGCGTCGAGCGCGTCCACGCGCTCCGCGGCGTCGACCTCACCATCAACAAGAACGAGTTCGTCGCCATCATGGGCACCTCCGGTTCCGGAAAGAGCACCCTGATGAACGTCCTCGGCTGCCTCGACCGCCCCACACGCGGCGCCTACATCCTCAACAAGAAGCCCACCCACAAGATGAACGCCGGACAGCTCGCCTCCGTCCGCAACCGCGAGATCGGCTTCGTCTTCCAGTCCTTCGAGCTCCTCCCGCGCCAGACCGCTCTCAAGAACGTCATGCTCCCCCTCATCTACTCCTCGCGCAACTGGCTCTCCGCCCGCCGCCTTGCCAGACGCGCCCTCGAACGCGTCGGGCTCGCCGACCGCATGAAGCACAAGCCCAACCAGCTCTCCGGCGGACAGCGCCAGCGCGTCGCCATCGCCCGCGCCCTGGTCAACGAGCCCTCCATCCTCCTCGCCGACGAGCCCACAGGAAACCTCGACTCGGCCACCACCGCCGAGATCATCTCCCTCTTCAAGCAACTCCACGCCGAGGGACAGACCATCGTCATCGTCACACACGAGGAAGACGTCGCCGGACACGCCCAACGCATCGTCCGCCTCCGCGACGGACGCATCCTCTCCGACCACCCGACACACGAGGACCCGATCCACACCGAGTGGGTCAAGTCCGCCGCCGCCGCCATGCGCGCCATCGACGAGCGATCCGGTGCCGTCCCGGCCGACGAGACCGGCCCCGCCACGCCCGCGCCGCTCGAAGCAGGAGGCGCCGCCCGATGATCTTCCTCCGAGTCCTCTTCCAGACCGTCGTCCTCGCCCTCGGACAGATCTGGGCCAACAAAGTCCGCGCGATGCTCACCACCCTCGGCATCATCATCGGCGTCGCCGCCGTCATCGCCGTCGTCGGCGCCATGTCCGGCCTCCGAGGCTTCGTCCTCAAGGAGTTCGAGACCTTCGGCGCCCGCAAGATGTTCATCTGGGGATGGGTCCCGCGCGAGCAACGCACCACCATCTCCTGGAGCGACGTCCGGATCACACTCGACGAGATCCGCATGATCCAGGAGCACACCGAGGCCATCGACCTCATCACCCCCACCGCCGACGCCCGCTACGACATCTCCGCGGGACGCGTCACCCAGAAGGGCGCACTCGTCACCGGCATCTGGCCCGAGTGGCACGAGATCGAGAACCGCTCCGTCGCCAGAGGCCGACCCTTCTTCCGCATTGACATGGACGAGCGCCGACAGGTCTGCCTCATCAACGACAAGGCCGTCGAAGAGCTCGAACTCCCCAAGGACCCCGTCGGGCAGTTCATCGAGATCAAGGGACGCCGATTCCTCATCATCGGACAGGTCGAGACCAAGGAGCTCTCGCCCATGTTCGGAGGAGGAGACTCCCAGTCCGAGATCTACATCCCCTTCGAAACGTCGTACCAGATGAACCCCTACAACTGGATCGACTGCATCGCGCAGCTCCGCGATCCCAAGATGTCCGAAGAAGGACGCGAGGAAGTCCGCTTCGTCCTCAGGAAGGCACGAGGCCTCGGACCAGAGCAGGAAGACACCTTCCGCATCGAGGTCCTCCAGAGCATCATCAACCAGTTCAACAGTCTGGCCGCGGGCATCACCGCCATCGCCGGTGGCGTCGTCTCCATCGCCCTCCTCGTCGGCGGCATCGGCATCATGAACATCATGCTCGTCTCCGTCTCCGAACGCACCCGCGAGATCGGCCTCCGCAAGGCCGTCGGCGCACGCCCCGCCATCATCCTCAACCAGTTCCTCGTCGAGGCCGTCGTCCTCTGCCTCGTCGGCGGACTCATCGGCGTCGCGCTCGGACAGGCCGCCACCATCGGCCTCAAGATGGCCAGCCCCGACGCCATGGAACGCGCCGCCGTCCCGCCCTGGGCCGTCATCGTCGCCGTCGCCTTCTCCGGCGCCACCGGCGTCATCTTCGGCATGTTCCCCGCCATCAAGGCCGCACGACTCGACCCGATCGAGGCCCTCCGACACGAGTGACCGCCCGCACGGGTGTCGCCACGCGCCTCGCTCAGGGACACCCCGCGCCGAACGCGTCCAGGAACTCGAGAAAGTCCAGGACGTCAACCAGCGTGTCGCCGTTCACGTCCGGATCGCCGAACGAGCCGCACGGCGCCGAGCCGCCGCTGCACACCGAGAAGTCGTCGAAAAAGTCGAGGAAATCGAGCACGTCCGGCGCCGTGTCGCCGTTGTAGTCCGCCGCGCACGCCTCGGGCGGAATGGCCTGATCGCCCACGTACAACCCCACATGATCCACGTACAGGACACGCGGCGTCGTCAGCTTCCCGCCAGGGTACGAGCTCCTGGTCTCGAACGTCAGGAAGTACGCCATCCGACCGGTCGTGTTGAAGTTCCGCACCCCGTTCCCCTCGCCCGGATTCGCGAGCACGAACGCCGAATACGGAAGGTTGTACACATGAACGCCCGGGAGCAGCATCACGTTCGCCGTCTCCCATTCGTCATCGCCCGACCCCGGATCAATCGTGCCGCTCCCGTTGTCGTCCTCGCGAATCGTCACGAAGAACGACAGCGACCCCGGCCCCGGCCACTCGATCGTCGCGCTGAACCGGTCTGCGGCCGGACTCACCGACAGGCCCGGAAGCGCCACGCCCAGCGTCCCCACGGCAAAGCCAGCCACGCTGAACGCGTCCGGCCGGAAGCCCACGGATATCGCCGCGCTCCCGTTGGCGTACACAAGCCGGTCCGAGGGTGTCACCTCAAACGAGCCAACCCCGCCGAAGTACGAGAACAGCCGGTCCAGCATCTCGGGCGGACTGTCCAGCTCCGTCGGCATCGGCGGCGCGCCAAAGGCCCCGCACGCCCACATCGCGCCCATCAATCCCGCTACCGACAAACGCTCCTCAAGTCGCATGTTCCGCTCCTTGTCAATCGCCCCGCCGCCGCAACGCCCCGCGAGCAACACGCTCGCCCGAAATGCGCCGCCGGGTCCTTCAACCCGGCGGCGCCGGTGGATGCTCGGACTCCAGCTGGTCAGTTGAACGTGCCGCTCATCTCGCCCACGGTGATCACCCAGCCGGCCTCGATCCGCGGGAAGTCGGTCGGGATCGGATCCCCATCGCCCGGGTCGTCGATGAACTGAACCGTGCGGTAGGAGAACTCGCCCGCGCCCAGGTCGTTGAGAACCACCGTGCCGAACAACGCGCCGTTGATCTGGATCTCAACGGTCGCGCCCGGAGTGCCGTCCTCGACGTTCACCTGGAAGCGCTGCTCGATCGTGTTGCCACGCACACGATCCCGGTACGTCGACTTGCCCGACGCGAGCGTACCGCCGCTCAGATTCGCGCGAACGCGATAGTCGCCGCCGCCGGCCCTTGCCTCGGGGCCTCCCACGGACACGGTCACGACGGCCACGGCAAGCGCCACAAGAGCCAACATCTTCTTGAACATGATTGCTTTCCTTCTTTCAACCGTTACTCCCGGAAGTCGCACGTTCAGCGCAGAGCCGCCCCGGGTGCCGCGAGCTCCGCGTCTGTGAGCACGTCACGAATGAACGTGGCGGATTGATCACGTCCGCACACCTCCCTTCGCGCTCACGATGCCTACTTCAATCCGCGTGCCAGAACGTCGCCACGCGCGCATCGGCTCGTGCTGACCAATTCGGGCTACCCGTGTCCTCTTTCTTCCGCGCCCGCGCCTTGGCGTCGCCAGAGGCCGGCGCCCGCCCGATCCGACTGGCGCGACACCTCGCCACGTTCGGCCACCCCGCGCCGGAAGACAGCGATCCCGCCGCCCGCTCGCGCAAGCGCCACCGTGGATGCAACTCTCCCCCATCGCCGTCTGCCTCATGCAGTCCCCCGCCCCGCACCCAGTCCGCCTTCTGACCGTGTGCGATCAGCGATTGCCCTCCCCTTGACTTCTCTCACTGACAAACTGTTGTCATTGACAAACGCCCGTCTGGCCACATCCCGCTTGATTCCCCCGCACCATCCTGTACCGTCGTCGCATGGTCGCTCCCAGCGCGGCAACTTCTCCCTCCGCCCCCGCTCCCCAGAGCGGTGATGCCTCTCTCCCCCGCCCGACGGTTCACCCGGCGGGCGATCTCCCTCTCCTATCCCCCGCGGCGGCGCCTCACGCCGCCGCGGAACTCCTCTCCGACCTCACCTCCCCCCACCACTCCCTCGCCTCCGTCGCCGCCAGGCACAACCTCACACTCGACGCACTCCTCCTCTGGCTCACGCTCCCAGAGACCCGCGAAGCCATCGCCCATCGCGAATCCGCGGCATACACCCACGTCCGCCTCGTCGCCTCCGTCAACCTCTCACACGCCGTTCACACCACCGTCAAGGCCCTCGAGACCTTCAACGCCACGCCCCGCCCCGCCGACCCGCTCGACCCCTCGTACCTCCGGGCTTCCATCCACGCCCGCAAGGCCGCGTGGCTCCTCTACCGCTTCTCACGTCTCACCCCGCTCACCGATGACAACCTCGCCGCCGCTCGCCGCGCGCTCCGAGTGCCGCTGGCCACCGATGCCGACGCGAGCCGTCACGACGCCGAACCCGTGCGCTCGACCAACGCTCAGACAGCACGCGCAGACGACGGGCCGGCACGAACAACGAACACGGTCCTGCACATCCCCACGGCCGACCCCGCACGCGGCCGCGACCCGACACCGCCGCCGCAGCGGCCGCTCCCGCCCCAGGCCCCGCCACGCGCGCCCGAGTCACTCCCCGACGTCGACACCCTTCTCGCCCAGGTCGCCGCCGTCGCCGCGTCGCTCGGCATCGACATCTCCGACCTCGACGATCCCAACTTCGATCCCGCCCTTCATCGCGGCCCGCCCCTCGCCAGCGCCGCAGCGATCGACTCGACATAGCGCCCGACCGCACCGACGAGCCATCGGCATCACCACCTACCATGTGGGCCGCATGCCCCTGCTCGACGCGCAGAACCTTCGAAAGTCCTACGCCGGCCGCGAGGTGGTCGCGGGCGTCTCGTTCCACGTGGGCCGGTCCGAGATCGTCGGCTTGCTCGGTCGCAACGGCGCCGGCAAGACGACCTCCTTCCGCATGACCATCGGCATGATCGACGCCGACGACGGGCTTGTCACCTTCGATGGCAGGGACATCACCGACCTCCCCATGTACAAGCGGGCACGCCTCGGCATGGGCTATCTCTCCCAGGAACCCTCCGTCTTCCAGCGCCTGACATGCGAGCAGAACCTCCTCGCGATCCTCGAGACCCTCCCCATGGGACGCGCGGCACGCAAGCACCGCGCCCTGGATCTTCTCGCCCAGTTCGGCCTGTCGCACAAGGCCAAGCACGCCGCGAGGACCTGCTCGGGAGGCGAGCGCCGCAAGCTCGAGATCGCGCGCGCCCTGGTCACCAACCCGCGCCTCATCCTGCTCGACGAGCCGTTCAGCGGCGTCGATCCCATCGCCGTCGAGGACCTCCAGATCGAGATCAGGCGCCTGGCCTCCACCGGCATCGCCTTCCTCATCACCGACCACAACGTGCAGCAGACCCTGCGCGTGTGCGACCGGGCGTACATCATCGACAGCGGCAAGAAGTTCGCCGAGGGCTCCCCCCGCGACCTCATCAACAACGAGATGGTCAAACGCGTCTACCTCGGCTCCCTCTTCCGGGGCGATGAGTTCGATGAGCCCGCCGACCAGCCCGAGTCGTCGATGGCGGTGGAGTAGAACAAGCAGCCCGACCGTCAGGGAGGGCGTCGATCAGGCAGTGGGCAATGGGCAATGGACAATGGGCAATGGGCAATGGACTGATCCTGACGTGAGCAACGCATGAGACGCATTTCTCAACCCAACTCTTTCCGTTCTTTCCTTTCTTCTCTGCGCTCTCTGTGCCTCTGTGGTGAGTCGGCTCTTCGCCTTTGCTTTCTGGCCACGGCCGCGGCAACGCTCACCGGCTGCGTCGAGCGCCGCATCTCGATCACGTCCGAGCCGGCCGGCGCACTCGTCTGGGTCAACGACGTCGAGGTCGGACGCACGCCCGCCGAGACCAACTTCAAGCACTACGGCAAGTATGACGTCCGACTGGAGCTCGACGGGTACGACACGCTCGTGGTCGCCGGCGACGCGAAGACCCCGTGGTGGGAGTTCCCAGGCCCCGACCTCATCGCCGAAGCGATCCCGAACGCGAAGCACACGGTGCGATGGCACTTCACGCTGACACCCACGCTCTCGACCACCATGGCCCGCGAGCAGTTCGAACGCGAGATGATCGAACGCGCCCACGGCCTGCGCGACCTGCTCGGCCCCGCCCCCGAATCGCCGAAGCCCGAACCCGCGTCCGACGCCGTGCACGCCCAAGATGCTGCCGCGAGCGGCTCAGTCGATCCCGCCGCGAACTCGAACGGGAACACCGACAGCGGTCTGAAGCCCGCCGATGCCCCGGATGACAACGGCCCCGGCGCCGATCGTTGACCCGCGTCCGACCGCCAGGTTCGGCAGGATGCGCGAGCCGATCCCGACGAGCACGTCGTCGCCGATCGTGACGCGCCCGCCGAGCGCGGCGCCGGGCGCGATGTGGGCGTTGTCGCCGATGACGCACTCGTGCTCGACGATCGCGCAGGAGTTGATGATGGCGTGGGCGCCGATGCGGGCGCGCGTGTGGATGACGGCGCCCGGTCCGACGTAGACGCCGGGCTCGATGATCGCGCTCGGCGAGACGTTGGCGCGCGGGTGGATGATCGTCGCGATCTTCACGCCGCGTGCCGCGCCCGAGGCGCCGATCGCCCCCTCCAGCTTCCGGATCAGCTCGCGGCGCAGCTTCAGGTTGCCGACGGCCAGGATGATCTCGCAGCGCCCGAACTCATCGAGGGAGCCCACGGCCGAGAGCCCCCCGAGGCGATTGACCTCCACGGTGGGCGCGCCGGGCGCAGGGAAGATCCCCTCGACCGAGCCGAGCGCGGCATCGGGGTCGTCGTCGAGGAACCCCCGGATGGGGCGTCCGGCCATCGCCGCGGCTTCCGCGACGACCAGCGCGTGCCCCCCGCCGCCGATCAGGATCAGCCCGTCCGCGCCTGTGTATCCCATGGACAAGGGTATGGGCGTTGTGCGGCCGGGCTCGCGTGGATGGGCTCGCGGGCGGGGCGTGTGTGCTATTCTGGGCGCATGATCAACCGGCGCGAGTTCATCGGGACGTCCATCGCAGCCGCCGCCGTCACGGGATCCGTGGGGGCGACTGCTTCCGGAGCCACACACGTGTCAGCCAGCCATCAGCCGTCAGGCGGCCCCAATGCGGCCAGGTTCCGGTTGGCGTACGCGCCGCACTTCGGGATGTTCTCGAATCACGCGCCGGACGATCTCGACCAGCTGCGCTTTGCGGCGGACCAGGGGTTCTGGGCGTGGGAGGACAACGGGATGAAGGGTCGCGGCCCGGAGTTCCAGGAGAAGGCCGCGAAGGTGATGAGCGAGCGCGGCATCAGGATGGGGATCTTCGTCGGCGCCGACATCGACTGGCGGAACCCGACGCTGACGACCGGCAAGAAGGAGCACCGGGACAAGTTCGTGGAGCAGGTGAGGGAGTCGGTCGAGGTCGCCAAGCGGATCAACACAAAGACCTGCACGATCGTGCCGGGCACCGTCGCCGAGAACATCCCCGAGGGGATCCAGATGGCGAACGTCGTGGAGGCCCTCAAGCGTGCCTGCGACGTCTGCGCCGACTACGGCCTGGTCATGGTCAACGAACCACTGAACTGGCGCGATCATCCGCGCCTCTTCCTGCGTTACAGCGATCAGGCGTACGCCATCATGAAAGCCGTGAACCACCCGTGCTGCAAGATCCTGTTTGATATGTACCACCAGCAGGTGACCGAGGGGAACCTGATCGACAACATCAACAGGACGTGGGACGAGATCGGGTTCTTCCAGATCGGGGACAACCCCGGGCGCTGCGAGCCGGGGACGGGCGAAGTGAACTACCGCAACGTCTTCGGGCACATCGCGCAGAAGGCGAAGGAGTCCGGGCGCGAGTTCATCCTCGGCATGGAGCACGGCAACTCCCGGCAGGGGAAAGAGGGGGAGCTCGCGGTGATCCAGGCGTATCGGGAGGCGGATGGGTTCTGACGTAAGTATCGCGTTTGCACCAGCCTGCATGAGCCCGCATCGGTCGTTAGGATTTCCTCCGTTGCTGAGGAGGAGGTATGTCGAAGCATGCGGATCGTGGAGGGGCTACGCCACCGGGTCACGCCGGAACGTCGGCTGCGACGGTCGATAGCGTGATGCTTGCGCACGCCGATCGCCTGTGGGCGGCAGAGCGAGAGAACGCTGAGCGCTTCGCGGCTCGCGTGCGAATGGTGGTTCCCCTGTGCACCGCGGTACTCGCGTTGCTGCTCGCCGCGACTCTGAAGACGGAGGTACTCGCCACCTTCGATGGGAAGTCCGCCTCTTCAGGCATGCTGGCCAAAGGGGCGTTTCTGGGCGCGGTGGTGCTGGCGGTCATGTACTTGTCCCGCGCCGTGCTCCGATTGCTCTTCGCCGTCCGGGGCGCCACGGGCAGCCAGCGATCGATCCTCATTGTGATGAACCTGATGATGCTGCCGCTGCTCGTGACAGACACCGCGTTCGTGCTGATCGGGCTGTTGTTCGGGGGTTGGCGGCGCGAGAAACTGTCCCGCTTCGCGAGTCAAGAACTCGACATTCGCAAGTCCGACCTCGAGAAGCTCTCACGCGTGCTGTCCAAGCCGCAGAAGGGGCTCTTCTTCGCGGTGTACAAGGCGGCGATGCGGCTCCGCGAGCAGAACCTCAACGAGCGGCAACGGATCCGGACGGCGGAGCGGGATCTGGCACGCGGCATTATCGGGGTGGTCGTCGCCATCCTTGTCTATGTTCAGGCGATCCTCTTGCCGATGATTTTCGTATAATGCCAGGGGAGTTTCACATGGGACGAGTCGCACCGAACCCGACGGAGCCGAACCACGCGATGTCATTGTGGGAGGGCGATGCGATGGATCCCGAGCTCGTCATGCTGTTGAAGCGGATGCCGGAAACGGAGAAGCAGACCTCTCGGATTCTGAACGGCTGGGACGATGTGCGATCACTGATCGCAGGGATCGCGCTGTCGCTGGGCCTGCATAAAGAGCAGAACGCTGCCGCGGAGCCCGCACCGGACGGAGACGCCGGGAACGATTGAGCGGGTTTGATCCGGCAACCGTGCGTTGCGTTGGCTGTACGGCAGCGGATCGGAAGAGACCTTGATGCCGCGGCCGACGCATGGATCGAAGGGGAGAATGCCCTATTCGAGCGCGGAAGCGTGGGTGATGTCTCGGAGCTCCGGTCTGGATCTGGCGTCGGGAGCGGGCGTCTTGTATAGTTGATTGAGCAGTCTGGTACGATGTGAAGTTGGAAGCCAAAGGCGACCAGTTCACATTGTGGATTGACGATAAAAAAATACTCGCTGCCCGCGATGAACGCCTCCGGGAAG
>JAPKGU010000112.1 GCA_026647565.1 Phycisphaerales bacterium
TACCTGCAGCCGACGCCCAAGCACGCCGCGGTCGACCGCTTCGTCACGCCGGAGGAGTTCCAGACCTATGCCCGCATGGCCTATGCCAAAGGCTTCCTGATGGTCTCGGCATCGCCCCTGACGCGCTCGTCCTATCACGCCGGCGACGACTTCGCCCGGCTGCGTGCCGCCCGGCAGGCGAAGCTCGCGGCCGGGGCATAGAGCTTGCCCTGCCGCGTGCTGTGACGGCGCGCACTGCTGCCGCGACAAGGACTTGTTAACAACCAAACGTCAAAATCGGCCATGGGCCGGTTCGCGGCCTGTGGTTTCCTCGCGCAGGAGTTTGGCATGGCGAAACGCCTCATGCAGCACGCGGCGCGCGGCCTTCGGCTGGCCGGCATCGGCGCCCTGTCTCTTGCTTCGCTGGGCTTCTGGTCCGACCCCGCCGCTGCCGAGCGCAAGGTGGCGCTGGTGATCGGCAACGCCGCCTATGCCGGAAGCGAGCTCGTCAACCCGGTCAACGACGCGACCGCCGTCAGCGCGCGGCTGAAGCAGCTCGGCTTCGAGGTCATCCTGGCGCGCGACGTCAACCAGCAGGCCATGCGCAAGTCGATCGCCGACTTCGCCGACCGGCTTTCGGACGATGCGACCGGGCTGTTCTTCTTCGCCGGCCACGGGCTGCAGGTGAACGGCCGCAACTACCTCGTGCCGGTCGGCTCGACCGTCAGCTCCGAGGCCCGGGTCGTGCTCATCAACCCGACTGCCGGCCCATCCTTCGCCACGCTCCACTGCGGGAACGCGATCACCATCGGCGGCAGCGGCCAGATCACCCTCAACGCGCCGGGCTCCGGCGCGAGATTCACCACATCCGCCAGCGGATCCCTCACCACCGGCGAGGCCCAGACCATCCGGGGCCAGGGATCGATCTTCGGCGTGCTGAACAACCACGGGCTCGTCCTCGCGGACCTGGCCGGCGGAATCCTCCAGCTCAGGATCGAGTCGAAGTCCAACTTCGGCACCATCCGCGCCTCGGGCGGCACGATCGAGATCACGACCGACATCGCCCAGGGCGAAACGGGCGTGATCGACGCCGCGGACTCGCTCGTGCAGTACGACGACGCGACGCTCGTCGGCGGCACGATCGCGTCGTCCGGTGACGGTCGCCACCTCGTCCAGCTCACCCAATCTCGCTTCTTCAACGTTGATTCCTTCGCACGCGTCGAGGTGCAGGCCGGTTCATCGCTCCGCCTCGGCGCCGAGTACACGAACTTCGGCACGCTCGACGTGAACTACGCCGCCGCCGGCTCTGCCTGCAGAATCTGGATCGACGGCCCCCTCACCATCAACGGCACGGGCGAGATCATCCTGCGCAGGCCGAACACGCAGGCCCAGATCGCCGAAGGTCCGGGGGGCGAACTGACCCTCGGCCCCGGTCAGACCCTCCGCGGCATCGGCCAGATCGCCGTCCCCACCACCCTTGAAGGCACCATCGCCCCGGGCCTCTCCGTCGGCACACTCACCGTCGATGATCCAACTACAACCATCACGTGGGAGCCGACCTCAACGCTCGACGTCGAGCTGAGGTCCGCATCCTCGTTCGACAGAGTTTCCGGCGGCAGCCACACCATCAACGGCGGCGCCGTGAACGTCTCGCTCGTCGGCGGCTACTCGCCCGCGCTCTTCACGAAGCACACGATCATCGACGGAGCGTCGGGCAGCGCCATCACCGGAAGGTTCGATTCGGTGATGGGGCCAGCCCTGCCCTCGCCCCTCGTCTGGAAGGTCGGCTACCCCGGCAATGACGTCGTCGTCGGTGTCTCTTGCCCCTCCGATGTCAACGCCGACTTCCTCGTCGACATCCTCGACTTCCTCGACTTCATCGACGACTTCGCCACCTGCGAGCAGCAGCCCGCGCCCTGCGGCAACACCGTCAACGCCGACTTCAACGGCGACACCTTCGTCGACATCCTCGACTTCCTCGACTTCTTCGACGCCTTCGGCAGCGGGTGCTGACGAGGAAGTCACACAGTCACGGAGTCGGGGAGTCAGTGGCAGGGAGTTTGGTTGAGGCACGGGCGTGGAGTGCGTGCGCCCGTGCTGCTCCCCTCGCGCGGGCGATCCCGGGCCCGCGTTACTGGAGTGAGGAGGCAAACGGGCCGCAGGAGGCGGGAACCTATCGGACTCAGCCGGATCGGCGCGAAAGTTCCTGAAGGAATGGCTTGAACCGGGTCCCTCGGATCGGGTACGTTCTGATGTCCCTGATCGGGGGCTCCCGGCGAAGCCGCCGGGGCCGTTGCGGTGTGAACGCGCCGATTCATCCGGGCGCGGGGAGGAGATAGAGATGTCGATTCGTTTTCAAGGCGTGCTGGCGGCGAGCGCGGGGCTTGCGATCTCCCTGCCCGCGGCGGCGCAGTCGATTCCCTGGCTGACGGCCACGACCGGCAACTGGAGCGACACGACCAAGTGGACAGGCGGGAACGTGCCGGACGCGATGGGCGAGAGCGCGGTGCTCGGGCTGACCGGCGCGTACACCGTGACCCAGAACGTCGCGGGGCTGATGCTCGACGCGATCGACATCACGAACACCGACGCGGTGCTGAACCTGGGCGGCCGCGCCGTGACGCTGCTCGGCACCGGGATCGCCAACTCCGGAACGATCGTGAACAACGCGGAAACGGGGACGATCTCCGGCCTGATCTCCAACGGTGCGACGGGTCGGATCAACGTGAACTCGTCGACCGCGCTCAACCTCGACACCAGCCTCGTCAATGACGGCCTCTTCACGGTCAACACCTCCGGGGGCTCCTCAACCACGACGCTCACGATTCAGGCGCCGCTCACGATCGGCGGTTCCGGCTCTCTGGTGCTCAACAACACCACGAGTCGAGCCCAGATCATCGCGTCCGGCTCGGGCGCGCTGACGAACGGGGCCTCGCACACCATCCGAGGCCTGGGGCAGATCACGGCGCCGATGACCAACAACGGCACGGTCAGCGCCACGGTCGCCGGCCAGTCCTTGTTCCTCAGCCTGACGGACAAGACCAACAACGGCCTGATGAGGGGCGCGGGCGGAACGCTCGACATCGTGAGCATCACGATCACGCAGGGCGCCTCCGGCGTGATCCGGGGCGAGGAGACGCTCGCGACGCTGAGCTCGTCCTCGATCTTGGGCGGCTCGATCGACTCGACCGGGGCCGGAAGGATCCGGACCGTGGCCGGCACCAGCGTCCTTTCGAATGTCGACTCGACCGCGGATGTCGAGGTCGCGTCCGGAACCGGGCTCGCGCTCTCGGGCGGCTACACGAACGACGGCACCCTGCTGGTGAACCTCAGCGGAGGCGCCTCCACAACTTCGCTGCGGATCGACGGGCCGGTGACGATCGACGGGACGGGAACGATCCGCCTTAACAACACGACCAGCCGCGGACAGATCATCGCGGGCACCGACGGCGTCCTCACGCTCGGCGCGGGCCAGCTCGTCCACGGACGCGGGCAGATCAGCGTCGGCGGGACGAACAACGGCATCATCAGCGCGGACGTGGCGGCGAACGAGCTCCTGCTGAACATCGCGGCGAAGGAGAACAACGGGCTGATGGAGGCCGCGGGCGGCATCCTGGGGATCGTGGGGATCACGGTGACGCAGGGGGCATCCGGAGAGGTGCTCGCCGACGGCTCCGAGGTCCAGCTGAACAACGCGACGATCGTGGGCGGCGAGATCGCCTCCAGCGGCGCGGGGCGTGTCCGCACCGTTGGAGGAACGAACGCTTTCTCCGGCGTGGACTCAACGGCCGATGTCGAGGTCAACTCGGGCACGGCGCTCGCGCTGGCGGGGGGCTCGTACACCAACAACGGCTCGCTCACTGTAAATCCTGTGGGCGGCGCCTCGACGACCTCGCTCCGCATCGACGGGCCGCTGACGATCGATGGAACGGGCGAGATCCGCCTCGGGAGCACCACCCTTCGTGGCCAGATCATCGCCGGCGTCGACGGCTCGCTGATCCTCGGACCCGGCCAGACGCTCGGAGGAATCGGACAGGTGGCGTTGCCGACGACGATCCAGGGCGCGGTCGCGCCGGGGCTCTCGGTGGGAACGCTGACGGTGAACGCGCCGGGCACGCCGCTGACGTGGTCGCCGGGCTCGTCGCTCGAGATCGAGATCGACACGCTGGCGTCGTTCGACCGGATCACGAGCGGCAGTCACACCATCAACGGGGGCACCGTCGATGTGACGATCACGGGCGCGTACACGCCCGCGCTGTTCGACACGTTCACGGTCATCGACGGCGCGGCGTCGTCGGTGGTGACGGGAAGGTTCGACGGCGTGAACGGGCCCGCGCTCCCCGCCCCGTGGATCTGGAAGGTCGGCACCAGCGGCAACGACGTGCTCGTCGGCGTCTCGTGCCCCTCCGACGTCAACACCGACTTCCTCGTGGACATCCTCGACTTCCTCGACTTCATCGACGACTTCGCGGCATGCGAGCAGGAGCCCGGCCCCTGCGGCGCTGTCATCAACGCCGATTTCAACGGCGACACCTTCGTCGACATCCTCGACTTCCTCGATTTCATCGACGCCTTCGGAAGCGGCTGCTGAGCCGGGCCGACCCCGTTCCGAGGCCGCGCGCGTCACCCCCGCAGAACCCCGCCGCGCTCATACCCTCCCGCATGACCCAGTCCGCCAGGGCGGGCGGCGCCCTCCCCGCGCTCCGCGCCGCCGCGTCAGACATCAAGCTCGCGCACTCCGTCTTCGCGCTCCCCTTCGCCGTGCTCGGCGCCTTCCTCGTCGCGCCGCGCTCCGCCTCCGGCGCGATCGACTGGCCCCCGTTCTCCCGGATGCTCGCGATCGTCATCGCGTGCATGTTCTTCGCGCGCACCTGGGCCATGCTCTTCAATCGCATCGCCGACGCCGCGATCGACGGCCAGAACCCGCGCACCGCCCGGCGCGCCATCCCCTCGGGGCGGCTCTCCTCTCGCGCCGCCTGGACGCTCGCCCTCGGCGCCGCCGCGTGCTTCATCGCCTGCTGCACGCTCTTCGGCCTGGCCTTCGCCAACTGGTGGCCCGCGATGCTCTCGCTCCCCGTCCTGCTCTGGATCGCCCTCTACTCCCTCACCAAGCGCTTCACCGCGCTCTGCCACGTCTTTCTCGGCGGCGCGCTCGCCGTCTCCCCGCTCGCCGCAGCCCTCGCCGTCGGCCCGGACCTCCTCCCGGCCACGCCCGCCGTCTGGCTCCTGGCCCTCATGGTCCTCCTCTGGGTCGCCGGCTTTGACGTCATCTACGCGCTCCAGGACATCGACTTCGATCGCCAGCGCGGCCTGCACTCCATCCCCGCCGCGCTCGGCTGGCGACGCGCCGCCTGGATCAGCCGCGCCCTGCACGCCGCCGCCCTCGCCGCGCTGGTCGGCGCCTGGCGGGCCGATCCACGCCTCGGAACCCTCTTCGCCGGCGCCGTCGCGCTCGTCGCCGCCCTCCTCCTCGCCGAGCACACCGTCCTCGCAAGGAAGGGCAAGCAGGGCCTGGACATGGCGTTCTTCACGCTCAACGGCGTTGTCGCCTGCGTCCTCGGTGCCGCCGGACTCGTCGATCTCCTCTGACCGATCCGCGCCCCCTCCGCATACCGTTCACACCTATGTCAGAATCAACCGATCGCCCTCGACACTTCATCCAGCAGATCATCGACGCCGACAACGCCTCGGGAAAGTGGGGCCGCTGGTCCGCCTCCGACGCCGGAGACACTGCCGCCCCCGGTCCCGTCGGCGACGCCGCACGCGCCCGGCTCGGCAAGCCACGCGTCCACACACGCTTCCCCCCAGAACCCAACGGCTACCTCCACATCGGGCACGCCAAGGCCATCTGCCTCAACTTCGGACTCGCGCGCGAGTTCAACGGAAAGTTCAACCTCCGCTTCGACGACACAAACCCCGCCAAGGAAGAGCAGGAGTTCGTCGACGCCATCATCCGCGACGTCAAGTGGCTCGGCGCCGACTTCGACCCCGCCACAGGCCCACACGGCGGCGGCCTCTTCTACGCCAGCAACTACTTCGACCGCATGTACGCCTGGGCCATCGAGCTCATCCGCAAGGGAAAGGCCTACGTCTGCGAGCTCTCCGCCGACGAGGTCAGCAAACGCCGCGGCACACCCACCACCCCAGGCACAAGCCCCTTCCGCGACCGCCCCGCCTCCGAGTCCGAACGCCTCATCGCCGAGATGAAAGAGGGCAGGCACAAGGACGGCGCCATGAGCGTCCGCGCCCGCATCGACATGGGCAGCCCCAACTTCAACCTCCGCGACCCCGTCCTCTACCGCATCGTCCACGAGGAGCACCACAACACCGGCTCCGCGTGGTGCATCTACCCCATGTACGACTGGGCCCATGGCTTCGAGGACTCCCTCGAAGAGATCACACACTCCATCTGCACACTCGAGTTCGAGAACCACAGGCCCCTCTACGACTGGTTCATCAACTCCGTCAACGAGGGACGCACCGACGACGGCTCCGGACCCTGGGGAAAGAAGATCCACCACCCGCAGCAGATCGAGTTCGCCAAGCTCCTCTTCACCTACACCGTCCTCAGCAAACGCAACCTCCGACGAATGGTCGAGGATCGCATCGTCCAGAGCTGGGACGACCCCCGAATGCCCACGCTCAGCGGCTACCGCCGCCGCGGCTACACCCGCGAATCGATCTGGGCCCTGACCGAAGACGTCGGCGTCACCAAGTTCGACAGCGTCATCGACATCCTCCGCATGGAGAACGCCTGTCGCGACCACCTGAATAAAGTCGCGCCGCGCCGCATGGCCGTGCTCGACCCCGTCAAGGTCGTCATCACCAACTGGGCCGACGCGGGCGACCCCGCGCGCGTCGAGTGGATGGACGCCGTCAACAACCCCGAGGACGAGTCAAAGGGAACCCGCAAGGTCCCCTTCACGCGCGAGCTCTACATCGAACGCGAGGACTTCATGGAGGAACCCCCCAGGAAGTTCTTCCGCCTCGCACCGGGCGCCGAGGTCCGCCTCCGCTACGGATACTGGGTCCGCTGCACCGGCTTCAAGAAAGACCCCTCCGGCAGGATCGAGGAGATCCACTGCACCTACGACCCCCAGACCCGTGGCGGCGACAACCCGCCCCCCGGACCCGACGGCGTCGTGCGAAAGGTCAAGGGCACCATCCACTGGGTCTCCGCCGATCCGCGCCACGCGCTCCGCGCCGAGGTCCGCCTCTACGACCGGCTCTTCGCCGCCGAAGAGCCGGGCAAGCGCACAGGAAACTTCGTCGACGACCTGAACCCCAGGTCGCTCTCGATCGCGCACGCCGTGCTCGAGCCGGCCCTCGCCTCCGTCGGACCCGACGAGCCGGCGTGGGAAGACGGCATCCGCCGCTTCCAGTTCGAGCGCCACGGCTACTTCTGCATCGACAAGGACTCGAAAGAGAGCGCCATGGTCTTCAACCGCACCATCGGGCTGAAGGACAGCTGGGGCAAGGAATCCAAGGGATGATTGACCCGCTCGGGCGCCGAGAACCCACACCATGAACGACGCCCCCACCGTCGCATGGCTCTTCTCGATGATCCGCTCCGGATCGTCCATCGCCGCCTACGCCGCCGTCGCACCCTTCGGAGGTGTCGTCGCCGACGAGATCTTCGGCCCGTGGGTCCGCACCGGTCCCTACTACAAGTTCCCCCCCGAGCAGCAGCTCATCACCGAACGCTTCCGCACCAGCGCCGGCATCATCACCCCGGACATCGCGCGTGCCACCGACACCGTCTTCGCAAGACTCGCCGCGGGCGACGCCGGCATCCCCGTCTCCTCGCCGGGGCGCGAGCACCTCCTCACGCACACGCCCCCCGGCGGCCGTCCCATCGCCGTCAAAATGCCCCACGATCACCCCGCGCCCGCCGAGGTCGCCCGCGTCTGGCCCCGACACCACCACGCCTTCCTCCTCCGAAACCCCATCGATCGACTCAGCAGCATCATCCAGCGGGGAATGCTCCCCGACGGCTCCTCCGGCGGCCGCGGCACCTGCATCACCGAGAACTGGGACCTCCCCCAACTCCAACAGTTCTGCCGACGCTGGCTCGACGCCAGAGCCGCCGGACGCGCCCTCGTCTACGACCACATCCGGCGCGACCCCCCCACCTTCTTCCGCACCCTCTACACCGCATGGAAATGGCCGACCGACGACCACACCATCGCCGCCGCCGTCGCATACACCCGCGCCAACTACCACGCAATGAGCATCCAGAAAGACACCCAGGCAGACCCCGATCGCCCCCTCAGCACGCAGAAGCGATCCGCCCCGGACGAGGCCATCCGTCTCTATCTCTCTGACAACACGATTGTTACGGCGATGCGCGAGGCCGGGTGGCCCACCGATCCCAACGCATATCTCCACCCCTCAAACGCCCCCCGACACACCTCCTGACACACCCACCACCAACCCCCAAACCACCTCCCAACCCCTCCCCTTCCCGATCCCCAAACGACATTCGCACGCAATCGCCGGCCTCCTTGGGCGTTACACCATGGTGCGGAGCGGCTCGCCCCGTTCGGAGGCGATCCAAAGGCAGGAGGCGGTATGAAAGGTGTGGACGCGCAGGCGCTGTCCGATCACTCCGGGCGATTGCTCCCGGTGGGCTGGTCCCGTGGGCCGCGCGCCGCGCGCGCGTCCGCACGCCCCCGCCCCGACAAACCCGGCGCCCGCCGCGCCTTCTCCCTCATCGAACTCCTCGTCGTCATCTTCATCATCGCCATCCTCCTGAGCATCCTCATGCCCGCGCTCCCCCGCGCTCGCAACGCCGCACGCAAGGTCCGGTGCGCCGCCAACCTCCGCGGCATCGGGCAGTCCGTCGAAATGTACAAGGACAAGAACCGCGAGGTCTTCCCCCTCGCTCGCTACATGCCCCCGCCCTGGATCTCCATGGACACCGAGCGACCACCATTCAACGTCGCCATGCAGGACTTCCTCGAACTCGAGGACATGGCCTATCGCTGCCCCGGTGACAAGGTCGTCTGGAACCAGACCTGGACACCCACCGACGCCACCTTCTGGATCGAAGAGGGCGACACGCGCGAACGACTCAGCGCCATGTCCTACACATACGTCGTCGGCCTCGGCGGCAACCGCTACGAGAACACCTTCTACTTCGAGTTCCTCAAGCAGTCCACCTCCGACACCCCCGTCGCCTACGACTTCGACGGCGGCGTCTTCGAGAAAGCCGACGGCAACAAGGTCCACGCCGACTTCTTCCACGATAAACGCAACGTCCTCTTCGTCGACGGCCACGTCGGCCGCTACGGAGACTGAATCGCCCGCCCATCGCCCCCACTGGCCCCGGAGCCGCCCATGCCCACCCGTATCGATCTCGACGCCGCGACCGCTCCCGTGCGCAAAACGCTCGACGCCAACTGGTCACCCCGAAAGAAAAAAGTCGTGGCGTCGCTCTGCATCGGCCTCGGCTCGGTCGCCGTCGTCGCCGGCTCCTACTTCGCATGGACCAATCGCCCCGTCTCGCTCCCCAAGACACGCGAAGAAGCCATGAAGGTCATGGCCTCCGATCGCTACAAGGGGCTGGATGAGGAGCGCAAGCGCCAGTACGCCGTCGTCGCCGCCGAACTCTTCCGCGACATCCCCCGCGAGGAGATGCGCAACTACTTCCAGGACGAATCGACCCGCGAAGTCCTCTTCCAGATGCGCGAGCAGGCCATGGACGAGATGATCCTCAAGGTCGCCCGAGGCGAACCCGTCGAAGACATGCGCATGGGCTGGAGGCCCGGCGGCTTCGGCGGACCCGGTGGCCAAAGACCCGACGGACAGCGCCCCGAAGGCGAACGACGCGAGGGCGGACCCGACGGCGGACCCGGCGCCGGCCCCGGCGCCGGCGGCGGCGAAATGACCGACGAGCAGCGACAGCAACGCCGCGCCGAAATGGCCCAGCGCATCCGCGATCGCATCGGCACCGCCGTCAACGACGGAAACGCCCAGATGAACGGCCTCCGCTCCGAGTTCATGCAACGCATGCGCGCACAGATGGAACAGGGAGGCAACCGGCCCCCCGGCCGCGGCCCCGGCTGACCCCGCCCCATCACGCCACACGCCACACACCCGAGGCAAACGCCCCGGCGCGCATCTCACGCGCTCGATCGATCGCACGCGCCCACACCCGGTATTCTGCGTATCGAACGGTGTCCCCACCGGCTCATACCGGAGCACCCCTCGTGACCGCAGGCGCCATCCTCCAGCACGTGATCGTCTGGCTCCCGCTCGTCATCGCCGGGCTTCTGCTCGTCCGCGCCGGGTGGCGGGACCGACGCATCAACGACCACCCCATCTGCCGCAGGTGCAGGTTTGATCTGGTCGGGCTTGGCGAAGTTGGCTCCCACCCCGATCGCTGCCCCGAGTGCGGCACGGATCTGACGGGAACAACCCGCCGCGCCCGGCGGGCCGTGATCGATGGCGAGCGCAGGAGACGCTGGCGCGCCCTCACGCTCGGCCTGCTCCTCCTCCTCGCCGGCCTCGGCACCGGCTTCTGGTTGACGTACAAGCCCCTCGCGAAGTTCCCGTGGACGACATGGGCGCCCGACTGGGTGCTGGCAGAGATGATCGATTCGCCGAACACCGCACAATCCGACATGGTGACTCGCGAGATGCTCCAGCGCTTGCAACGCGACGATCTTTCAGCAAGCGCGTTGCGAAGAGCCACAACCAAGATCCTCGTGCTGCAAGCCGATCTGAACACCCCGTGGCGGCCAGTCCTCGGCACACTCATCGAAGCATCCCGCGCGAAAGGAACTCTTAGCGATGAGTTGTGGCAGGCCTACGCCGCGAACGCGATTGTCATCAATGTCGAGGTGCCGCCCGTGATCGGAGAAGGGGCCCGAGTTCAGTACACCGCGCGAACCACGTATCGCGTGGGGGGATGGATCGGCAAACCAGGTCCTCAACGAATGTCGCTGAGCGCACAGGTCGTCGGGCGACGCCAGACACTTGGCCAGCTCTCGCGTTCCCGCGAGTTCGCCCGTTATCTCAGCACACGTATCGAGGCATCGAGAACAAGCGAGAGCGGAAGCCGGTTGGACTTCCGGAGCCCCGCGCCGGGCGCTCACGATGGCACGATCGAGTTTGATGTGGGCGTGTTCAACACCGAGGATGTCGATGAAAGCCGCAATCCCACAAGCTTCATTTCGCGTCAAACCGTGGCGGTTCCCTTTGTGCTCCACGTCATCGATCCCAACACGTATCAGGTCTCGCAGAAGACTCCACCAGAACTTCGCGATGCGATGCACAAGGGCTTCACCATCGACGCTGCCCGACTCGGCAGGAGCACTTTCAACCTCGAAATGACCGTGACACTGTGGGCACAGCGACCGCCAATGGACTACGCGTTCACAGTGGTGTTGCGAACGGCCCGCGGCGATCTTCCCCTCGGCCAGATGGCGGGTCGCGCCGGATCACAAGACATCCACGCAGTCTCGGTTGAGCGCCCGCCGCCGGGGCTCTCGGCAGGCGATGTGGCAACCATCGTTCTGAAGCCAGACATCGCGGCCGCCCGCTCCAAACCCGAGATTCGCGAAATCTGGGGCGAAGAGATCATCCTCGAGAACGTGCCGATCACCGTCGAGGCGGAGTAGCGCCGTAGCGGCTCTCCCGCTCCGCGCTCTTCTCTGTCTCCTCTGCGCCTCTGTGGTGAGTCTTCTGCTCTTACTTCTTCACCGACACCGTCAGCTTCGCCGCCTTCACCTTGTCGCACAGGGGCCGCGACCCCTCCTTCTGGCCGATCAGGTCCGCCAGCATCACCCCGCTGAAGTGCTCGATCATCATCTTGGCTGCCTGATCCATCCTGCGATGGAGCGGGCACAGGTTCGACCCGTGATCCGTGAGCCCCAGCGGGCAGACATTGATCCGACGGATCGGCGCCACCGCGTCGATCACCTCGAGCAGACTGATCTGCTCCGGCGGCTTCGTCAGCCGGTAGCCGCCGCCCACGCCGCGCTTCCCGCTGATCAGGTTCGCGCTCGAGAGCATCTGCAGCACCTTCGCCAGGTACGTCGTCGGAACCTTCGTCTCCGACGCGATGCTCGGCGTCGGCACCAGCTCGCCGGGGTAGTACGCCAGCAGGGCCATTGCTCGCAGCGCGTACTCGGTCGTCTGTGAGAACATCGTGCTCCTTCCGCGCCCGCCGCCCGCCGTCGCAGCAAGCCGAACGCTCCAATACGAAGAATACCCGCCCCGCGCCGGAAGCGTGGCCCAACTCCAAACACCCCTCCCCCACGCGGCCCCATCACCCGCCGACGCCGGCCTCCCGCCCCGGCCCGTCCTCGGCACGAGGCATCGCCGCCCGACCCGCCCTGAACCTCGGCCCCGCCAGCAGACGCAGCGAGTTCCCCACCACCAGCAGCGTCCCGCCCTCGTGCGCCAGCACGCCGACCCCCAGCGAGACCGGCCTCCCCATCGCCGATCCCACCAGCGTCGCGCACCCCATCACCCCGATCACCGAGATCGCAAACGCCAGGTTCACCGCCACCGTCCGCCGCGCCCGACGCGACAACTCCACCGCCCACCCCACCGCCCCGAGATCGTCGTTCAGCAGCACCGCGTCCGCCGACTCCAGCGCCGCGTCCGATCCGATCGTGC
>JAPKGU010000113.1 GCA_026647565.1 Phycisphaerales bacterium
TCGGAGCACGCGAATCAGGCGAGCGACGCGAACGACACGAAGACCGCGAACAGCACGAACTCCCAGCGCGTCGCAGAAGCCCCGCCTCCAAGGGTCCCGGGACGCATGAGTCTCGATGAACTCGAAGCGTTCGCGAAGGCCTTCGACGAGCAGACCCGCCTGGATGAACTCGCCGACCAACTCGCTGAACAGCAGAACGCCGACCACGCGCCACCCATCACACCCTCACGCGACCCACCGCTTTGATCGCGTCTGCCATTGCCTATTGCCCATTCCCCATTGCCCCGCAACTCCGCGTCCTCCGCGTTGAGATGTCTTCTCCATGCCCTCCGCGCTGAGCAGCTTCGGTGTCTTCGCGCTCTCAAGAACGCCCTCCCTCACGGTCGGGCTGCATGCTCCGCGTCCTTCGTGGTGAATCCCCATTTCGCCGCCGAACCTTCCCGGCATGGGCCTCGTCCCTCTACCATTCCCCACATGTTCACCCGGCGCCCAACTCGGCAGATCTCCGTCGGCGACGAACGCGTCGGCATTGTCCGCATCGGTGGCGGCATCGCCGACCGCGCCGGCAACCCCACCACGCCCGCCCCCGTCTCCGTCCAGACCATGACGGCCGGGTACACGCACGATGTCGAGAAGTGCATCGCGGAGATCAACAAGCTCACGACGGCCGGCGCCGACATCGTCCGCGTCGCGGTCCCCGAGAAGAAGGACACCGATGCGCTCCGCCAGATCCTCCCCGCGGTGAAGGTGCCGATCGTGGCGGATGTCCACTTCCACTTCCAGCGGGCGCTCGAGGCGGTCGAGGCCGGCGTCCACAAGATCCGGCTCAACCCCGGCAACATCAGCGACCGCAAGCAGGTGATCGACGTCATCCAGGCGTGCAAGGCACGCAACCTCCCGATCCGCGTCGGCGTGAACGAGGGGTCGATCATCGAGCGCAAGGACAAGCAGAAGCGCCAGAAGGAGCTCGGCGCGGTCTTCAGCGAGCACAAGCACGGCTACCTGCTCGCGATCATGATCGCGAAGCTCGAGGAGTACCTCGACATCTTCTACGAGCAGGACTTCTACGACATCTCCATTTCGGCCAAGTCGATGGATGCCGCGCTGGTGATCGATGCGTACAGCGAGATCAGCAAGCGATTCGACCATCCGCTCCACCTCGGCGTCACGCATGCGGGGCCGAAGGAGACCGGGTGCATCCGCTCGATTGCCGCGCTCTCCGGGCTGCTCACGCGCGGCATCGGCGACACCATCCGCATCTCCTACGCCAACGACCCGATCTACGAGGTCGAGGATGGGCTCGAGCTTCTCTGGTCCCTCTCGCTGCGCGAGCGCGTCGGCGTCGATCTCATCGCCTGCCCCACGTGCGGGCGCATCCAGGTCGACCTCTTCACGCTCGTGCAGGATGTCCGCAAGCAGCTCGCGGCACAGGTCACCGTCCCGATGAAGGTCGCCGTCATGGGGTGCATCGTCAACGGGCCGGGCGAGGCCGAGGGCGCCGACGTCGCGGTCTTCGCCGGCGACAGGCGGGGCATCATCTACGTGCAGGGGGAGAAGGTCGCGAACGTCCCCGAGCCGGAGATCCTCGACAAGCTGCTCGCCGAGTGCCTCGCGTTCCAGGGGCGAGTGCTGCGGGGCGAGGCGAAGCTGGGCGAGAAGAAGGTGGACATCGTGCCGCCGGACCCGATCGGCGAGCTGGGCAGCGGGTGGCAGAAGATCGCCCACGAGAAGCTGGCCGGTCAGGCGTCGGCATCGCTGACGATCGGCCGGACGTGATTCGAGGGCCGGCGTGGCGCGTGACGCGCACAGACTCCGAACCGTTCGTAAAGACCGTTCCCTGACGAAAAATCGGTCATAGACTGAATCGAGGGGAGTCCGAGGATCGAACCGGTGCCGGCGGAAGGTAGGCACGGGCCTCAAAGGGGCTTTCCATGTCCACGAAGGGAATGGATCTTCAGCGTGGTGCACGCATGATCGCGACCGAGCCGGCGTATTCACCCAAGGAACTCTCGCAGGTCATCGGCCTGAGCGAGTCCACCCTCAAGCGCTGGGTGGACTCGGGTGTGGTCGCTGCGGTGAAGACACCCGGCGGCCACCGGCGGATCCCGAGGACCGAGGCGATCCGCCTGATCCGAGAGTCCAACCTCCCGGTCATAGATCCCTCCGGACTGGGCATGCCGGAGTTGTCGCTCGCGCAGGAGTCGCCGACGACGCCGGGGCTTGAGGGGCTGCGCCTGTTCGAGCTGCTCCGCGAGGGTGATGCTCGGCACGTGCGGGGCCTGCTGATCTCGCTGTATCTCTCGGGTCGGAGCATCATCGAGATCGCCGACGGCCCGATCCGCGAGGCGATGCAGCGGATCGGAGAGCTCTGGCAGCACTCCGAGTCCGGGATCTTTGAGGAGCACCGCGCGACCCAGGAACTCAGCGCGGCGCTGGCGGCGATCCAGACGCTCCTGGCACCCGTACCGACAACGGCCCCGCTGGCGATCGGCGCGGCGCCCAGCGGCGATCCCTACGGTCTTCCGACGCTGCTCGCATCGATCGTGCTCGAGGCCGCGGGGTTCAGGACGCAGAACCTGGGATCGGACCTGCCGCTGACGTCGCTGGCGCTGGCGGCGGAGCAGTTGTCACCATCGATCGTGTGGCTCAGTCTGACGAGCATGTCCCCTCCGGCGGACGCGACGGCGCAGATCGGCTCGCTGGCGGATCGGCTGGCGGCGCGATCGATCAGACTCGTGGTGGGCGGACGGAACCGGGGCATCGCCCCGAACCACCCGGCGATCCATCACGCGATGTCGATGGGCGAGCTCGTCGCGTTCGCGCGCCAGATCGCGGTAAAGCGCTAGCCGAGCGAGTTCCGGCGCTCGGCGGCCCGGGCGTGGGCCTCGAGGCCCTCGATCCGGGCGAAGCGGGCGATGTCGGCAACGAGGGCGGGGCTGGGGCCGGAAGCGCCGGATCGCAGGAAGGTCCGGGCCTTCAAGAACGTGAAGACCGACAGTCCCGCGAACGAGCGGGCCGTGCCGCCCGTGGGGAGGGTGTGGTTGGGTCCGATGCCGTAGTCGCCGAAGACCTCGGCAGCGCCGGAGCCGATGAAGATCGCGCCGTAGTTGTTGAAGCGACTGGCGATGGCGGCGGCGTCGCGCGTGAGGACTTCGAGGTGCTCGGGGGCGATCTCGTCGGAGGCGCGGATCGCATCGTCGATGGAGCCGACGAGGCAGGCAAAGCCGTTGGCGAGCGCGGCCCGCGCGTTGGCGCCGGTCGGAAGCGACTGGAGTTGAACTGCGAGTTCGGCGTTCACGCGCGCGGGGAGCGATGCGTCGGTGGTCACAAGCATCGGAATCGCATCGGGGTCGTGCTCGGCCTGGGCGAGAAGATCGGCGGCGATGGTCGCGGGGTCGGCCGAGTCGTCCGCGATGACGAGCAGTTCGCTCGGGCCCGCGAGCATGTCGATCGCGACGCGGCCGGCGACGAGCTGCTTCGCGGCGGTGACGAAGCGATTGCCGGGTCCCACGATCGCGTCGCAGCGTGGGATAGGCCCCGCGCCGTAGGCGAATGCGCCGATGGCCTGGGCGCCGCCGACGGCGATGACACCGTCGGCGCCGGCGATGGCGGCGGCGGCGAGGGTTGCGTCGGAGGGACGCGGTGAGGCGAGCCAGACCTCGCGGACACCCGCGGCACGGGCGGTGACGGCGGTCATGAGGACGCTGGAGGGGAGCGGGAACCTGCCGCCAGGCGCGTAGCAGCCGGCGCGATCGACGGGGGCGATCTTGTGGCCCATGCTGCCGCCGATGGGCGAGGGGATGCTCAGGTCCGTGATCGAGGCGCGTTGGGCAAGGGCGAAGGTCCGGATGCGTTCTGCGGCCTCCTCCAGCACGCGGCGGTCGTCGCGATCGAGGCGGCTGAGTGCGGTGGTGAGGCGGGAGCGATCGACGATGACCTCGTCCGCGTGCGTCACATCGCCAAGGCGGATGGCGTGCGAGGTGACGGCTTCGAGGCCGCGCTCGCGGACATCGGCGAGGATGCGGGAGGCGATGGCGAGCGTGTCGGCGTCGACGGGGTCCTTGCGCGAGAGGCGGATCTCGGCGGGAGCGATGAGCTTGAGGAGAGGGGCGGTCATGGTCTGGCCTCAGTGGGCGGTGCGGTCACGGGCGGCTTCGCGTTCCCGGGCCGACGCGTGACCTTCCTGGCGCGGCGGTCGAGTTCGCGTTCGACGTCGGCGAGTGGGACGCCCGCGCCGGCGAGGCGGGCGAGCGTGAAGTACAGGACATCCGCGGCCTCGCGCGTGATGTGGTCGCGATCGGTCGCGTCCATGAGTTCGCCGGCTTCTTCGAGCAGCTTCGAGCGGAGGAGAGCGGGATCGCGGAGGAGTCGGGAGGTGTAGGAAGGAGTTTCAACGCGGAGGGCAGAG
Source organism: Phycisphaerales bacterium (assembly GCA_026647565.1). GTDB lineage: Bacteria > Planctomycetota > Phycisphaerae > Phycisphaerales > UBA1924 > JAHBWV01. The sequence goes on from JAPKGU010000113.1 coordinate 4,409, forward strand.
GAGGGCAGAGGAGGAGGAGAGGACGAAGACTCACCACAGAGACACAGAGGCACAGAGGGGGAAGAAGTCGAGTCGGAAGAGAGGGAAGGGGCGATGGCGGAAGAAGAAAGCGAAAGAGGAGCACCTGAGGCGATGGTGGTGAGTCGGGATTCGAGGGAGGCGAGGCCGCGGGAGGGGCCGAAGCAGGTACGTGTGCCGGTGTGGCAGAAGCCGGGGCCGTCCTGCGTGACGGTGAAGCGGAGGGTGTCGCGGTCGCAGTCGAGGGCGACGCGCATGAGTTCCTGGGTCGCGCCGGAGGACTCGCCCTTGCGCCAGATGCCTGCGCGGCTGCGGGAGTGGTAGATGCCGCGGCGTTCGGAGAGGGCGAGTCGGATGGACTCGGGTGACGAGTAGGTAAGTCCGAGAGCGGCGCCTCGTTCGTCGGTGACGACGGTCGGGAAGAGGCCGTCGGGGCGGTCGGTCCTGAGCATGGCGATGAGGGCGTCGGCGATGGTGAACGTGCCGGTGTAGAGGGCCATGCCGATCTGGGCGCCGATGCCGAGGCGATCGAGGGCGGCGATCTCTTCGACGCTCTTCACGCCGCCGGCGACGGTGAGGCGGCAGCCGAGGGAGCGGGCGAGCTCGCCGAGTTCGGCGGCCCGCTCCATGTTGGTCCCCTGCATCGTGCCTTCGACCTCGACGAAGGTGACGAGGAACTCTGCGGCGAAGTCGGCGAGGTCGCGCATGCGGTCGGCGATCTTCGTGCCGGTGGAGGCGGTCCAGCCGTGGGTGACCACGTCGCCGTCGCGGGCGTCGAGGGCGGCGATGACGCGGTCGCGCGGCAGGTCGCGGAGGACTTCGGGGACGGCGCGGGTGCCGAGGACGACGCGGGTGGCGCCGGCGTCGAGCCAGCGGATCGCGGTTCGGGCGTCGCGGATGCCGCCCCCGACGCGGCAGTCGGCGATGGTGAGCAGCGGCTCGATGAGCGATTCGTTGGTGCCCTTTCCGAGCGCGGCGTCGAGGTCGACGACGGCGATCTCGCCGACGAGGCCGAAGTCACGCGCGATGGGCGTTGGATCACCGGCGTCGATGACCTTGCGTTTGCCCTGCACGAGCTGCACGGTCTGGCCACCCATGAGATCGATCGAGGGGATGATCATGCGACACACTCCTCGGCGGCGTCGTTCGCCGGTTCTTCGCGGCGGACGCGGAGGCCCAGGTCGGCGAGTTCGCGCTTGATGGCGTCCGGGGTGGTGAGGCCGCCGTGGAAGATGCTTGCGGCAAGCACCGCGTCGGCGCCGACTCTGACGGCATCGGCGAGGTGCTGCGCGTTGCGTGCGCCGCCGGAGGCGATGACGGGGATCTCGACGGAGGACGCGATGAGTGCGAGCAGATCGAGGTCGTACCCGTCGCCGGTGCCGTCGCGATCGAATGAGGTGAGGAGGATCTCCCCGGCGCCTCGTGACTGGCCTTCTGCGGCCCATGCGAGAGGGTCGAGCGGCTCGGGCGTGGTGCCGGAGCGGGTGAGGACGGTGTAGCCGGTGGCGCCTGCGGCGTCCTGGCGTGCGGCGTCGATGGCGAGGACGACGCACTGTCGTCCGAATCGGTCGGCGAGGCGCGTGATGAGGTCGGGGTCGCGGACCGCGGCGGAGTTGACGCTCACCTTGTCGGCGCCGGCGTCGAGGAGGCGTGCGGCGTCGTCGATCGATCGGATGCCGCCACCGACGGTGAGCGGGATGGAGAGGGCGCGGCGGATCTCCCGAACGGTGCGGACGGCGGTGGCGCGGCCTTCGTTTGTCGCGCTGACGTCGAGCATGACGATCTCGTCTGCGCCGGTCTGTTCGTACGCCTCGGCGCGCGAGGCGGGATCGCCCGCGTCGCGGAGCGATTGGAAGCGGACGCCCTTGACGATGCGTCCGTCGCGGACATCAAGACAGGGGATCACGCGTGTGGTCAGCATCGGGCCACCCCGGATGCGTCGGCGGCGTTCGCGGCCAGGCGTTGGATCGGCTCCGCGTGCGTGTCGATGCCCTCGTGCTCCCGGGCCTCGACGGTCGGGCGTCCGATGACCCATCGGCGGATGAGGTCCAGCCCCCAGCGGCCGCTGAGTTCGGGGTGGAACTGTGTGGCGACGACGAGGCGATCGCCATCGCCCTGCTCGATGGCGGCGACGGGGTTTGATTCGCCGTGGGCGAAGGTGCTGCCCCGCCAGCCCTTTGGGATCTCGGGGAGGGCGTAGGAGTTCGCGAAGTATGCGTAGCCGCCGGCGAGCGTGCGGCAGGAGTGGCGGGGCTCGGTGAGGTTCCAGCCCATCTGTGGGACGCGGAGTGCGGGGGCTGTCGGAAGCCGGCGCACAACGGCGTCGATGACGGAGAGGCCGGTCACGCCCGGTGATTCTTCGGAGGCGCGAGCGAGGAGCTGGAGGCCGAGGCAGATGCCGAGCGTGGAGCGACCGATGGAGAGGCGTTCGCGCAGCACCGAGACGAGGCCGCGCTGGGTGAGTTCGGACATGGCGGCACCGAAGGATCCGACGCCGGGGAGGACGAGCCGGTCTGCGAGCAGAACGTCGGCGGGATCCGAGGTGAGGATCGGCGTGGCGCCGATGCGCTCGAGCGCGGCGGCGACGGAGGCGAGGTTGGCCGAGCCGGTGCGGACGATGTAGACGTCGCGGGCGGCGCCTGGGTCATTGGTGAGGATCGCGTCGGTTTCGAGATTTGAGACCATCAGAGCACTCCCTTGGTGCTGTTGGAGACATCGGTGGGTGAGAGCGTGGGATCGCGGCGCACCGCATCGCGGAGGGCAAGCCCGAGGGCCTTGAACGCGGCCTCGGCGCGGTGGTGGTCGTTGGCGCCCTTGAGCACGTCGACGTGGAGGGTGAGACGGGCGGAAGCGGCGAGGGTGTGGAGGGCGTGGGTGATGTTCTCGCAGGCCCACTGCCCGACGGTCGGACGCGTGAGGCCGAGGTCGATCGAGGCGGTGATGCGGGTCGCGAGGTCGACGACGGCTCGCGCGAGGGACTCGTCGAGGGGCGCGTAGGCGTGGCCGAAGCGGACCAGTCCGGCTCGGTCGCCGAGGGCCTTGTCGAGGGCCTGGCCGAGGACGATGAAGCAGTCCTCGGAGGTGTGGTGGTCGTCGACGTGGAGGTCTCCCTGGGCGATGAGGTCGAGATCGAAGCGCGCGAAGAGGGCGAGGGTGGCGAGCATGTGGTCGAGGAAGCCGATGCCGGTCTTGACCGAGGCGTGGCCGGAGCCGTCGAGGACGAGGTCGGCGGTGATGGAGGTCTCGCGTGTGGATCGCTCGATCCGCGCCTTTCGGGTGGGGCCGGTGGCGAACGCGGCGGAGCGTGCGATGGAGGGAACAGAGGTTGGAGATGCGGCTGCGGGTGTTGCGGTCATGGGAGGAGTTCCTTGAGGTCTCCTGCGGTTCGGAGGATGCGTGCGGCGCCGGATGCGACGAGGGTTCGACCGGCCTCGAAGGCGCGATCTTCCGTGGCGCGGTCTCCCGGTGCGAGGACACCGATGGAGGCGACGCCGGCGCGGCGCGCGGCGACGAGATCGTCGGGCGTGTCGCCGATCATCCAGGCGCGGGTCTCGCCGAGGCGTTCGAGGGCGATGGTGATGGGGCGCGGGTCGGGCTTCGGGGGGGCGTCTTCCATCGTGACGACGGCTGCGAAGAGGTCGGTGATGCCGAAGTGCTCGAGGAAGCGTTCGGCGTCGCGGCGTGGGCGTCCTGTGACGATGGCGAGGGTGAAGCGGCGGGCGAGGAATTCGAGCTGGGCGCGATCGATCAGGAGGGATTCGGATCGCCAGAGGCCGGGCTTGCGATCCGGGTCCCCCGGGTCGCCCTGGTAGAAGGACTCGAAGGTGCGGATGACGTCCTCCAGGGGCACGTCCACGGCGCGGCTCTTGAGCAGTCGCTGGGTGAGGACCCAGTCGTTGTTGGCGTTGCCGGCGTCCTTGGCGCGGGCGATGTCGGTGGCGCTGACGGCGACGCCGAACGCGGCGGCGGTGCGCACGATCGCCTGCCGGTATGACGCGGAGACGTCTGCGATGACTCCGTCCATGTCGAAGAGGATGGCGCGGGGACGGAGGGCGATGGCCAGGGCGGTGCACAGGCGGTTGAACGGCGCGGCCTCGCCGGGCAGCGTGATGCGGAGGTAGGACTCCAGCGCGCTGCCCAGGGGGAAGCGACGGACGGCGATTCCCTGGGAGGCCAGGAGGTCGGCGATGAGGTGGGCGCTCCGACGCGGGTCGTCGAAGCGAGCGAGGACGAAGTTGGCCTGTGACTCGATGGGCGCTGCGCCGAGGTCGCGGAGGTGCTCGGTGAGTTCGCGGCGTTCGAGGCGGACGCGCCGGGCGGCGGCTTCAACGCGGGTTCTGCCGGCTTCGTACCACGCGGAAGCGATCGCGAGCGAGGGGCCGCTGACGGCGTAGGGGTGCCCGACGGTGCGGAGCCAGTTGATCACTTCGGCGGGCCCGATGGCGTAGCCGACGCGCAGGCCCGCGAGTCCCCAGGCCTTGGAGAAGGTGCGCACGGCGACGGCGTTCGGGAGTGAGAGGACCAGTTCGGTGAGGTCTTCGTCGGCGAACTCGGCGTAGGCGAGATCGACGACGAGCAGCCCGGCGGGGATGGCGGCAGAGAGGCGGCGGATGGACTCGGCGGGGATGGCCTGGCCGGTTGGGTTGTTGGGTGTGACGACGAAGATGGCGGCGGTGCGCGGTCCGATCCTGGATTCGATCGCTTCGACGTCGAAGGGCTCGCCGAGCCACGGGGCCTCGATGACGTCGGCGCCCGCGAGGCGGGCGTAGCGCGCGAGCATCTCGAAGGTGGGCGTGGTGAGGATCGCCTCGCGACCGGGGGAGAGGACGGCGCGGGTGATGCGTTCGAGGGCGTCGTCGGCGCCCGCGGTGACGATGACGCGATCGGGGGAGACGTTGTGGCGTGCGGCGATCTGTGCTTCGAGCGCGGCGGCTGACGGGTAGCGGCGGAGCGATTCGGATGCGTTCGGCCTGAGCCATTCCAGGAGGACGCCGGAGGGCGCGGGGCCTTCGTTGGCGTCGAGCTTCAGGTCGATGGGGCGGGGCTGTGCGCCGGGGGAGTAGGGCTTGAGAGCGCGGAGGATCGGCGCGGGGCGGGGGCCGCGGACGGAGTCGGTGGTGAGGTCCGCTGTATCGACGGGGATGCGCGGGGTGGCGCGGGATGAACTGTCTGCGGTTGCGGAGGCCATGTGCGGGGCCTTTCGTGTGTGCTTGCTGGCGGGAGCGACCCTCGTGAGGGCGGTGTCCCGTGGTGGTCGTGTGCTATGGAACGACTTGCGCGATGGGTGAGATGACGAGGTCTGTGCCGCCGGCCTGCTTGATGGCGGGGATGAGTTTCGGGAGTTTCTCGCGGGGGACTGCGGCCTTGACGGCGAAGGCCCGCGCGTCGGTACATGCGCCGGCGTGGAGCGGGGAGATGGTGGGTTGTCGCATGCAGGGGAGGATGGCGACGACGGCGTCGAGGCGTTCGGCGGGTACGTTGACCTCGAGCATGACGCGTTTGCGGGCTTCGAGAACGGAGGAGAGGAGGAGTGCGAGGTCGTTGATGGCGGCGCGTCTGGCGTCGTCGGCCATGGCGGCGCGGCTGGCGTAGAGGCGTGTGGAGGAGGTGAGGAGTTCGTCGACGACTTCGAGGCCGTTTGCGGCGAGCGTGGCGCCGGAGGCGGCGATGTCGACGATGCAGTCGGCGTCTTCGGGGGGGAAGACCTCGGTCGCGCCGTAGGAGCGGACGAACTTTGCGTCGAGTTCGCGCGAGGCGATCCACTGACGCGTGAGGCGCTCCATCTCGGACGCGACGACGAGGGGACGGCGCGGGAGGCGGCCGCCTCGCAGGATCTGGGTCGGGGCGGCGGCGACGACGCGGACGCGGTCAAGCCCGGTGTCGAGGACTTCGACGATGTTGGCGTCGAGTTCGGCGACCCAGTCGGCGCCCGCGAAGCCGACATCGCGCGAGCCGACCTCGAGCATCTCGATGATGTTCTGGGGCTTCAGGATCTTGGCTTCGACCGCGGGGAGGGAGAGTGTGGGGCGATAGCCGCGGGCGGAGGCGGAGAGACGGATTCCGGCTTCGGCGAGCAGTGCGACGATGCCGTCGTACATGCGTCCCTTGGGTATGGCGACGTGGAGGGTGCTCGGCGTGGCTTCGGCGATCGGGGGGATCGAGCCGGCGAGGTCTTTTCTGGCGGTGCGGGCGGGGTTGAGCGTTGTCATGATCCGGGGTCCTGCTTGGGGCTCCCGGCCGACTCGCTCGCTCTGGAAAGCGAACGACGCCGGCTTTCGGGAGCCGGCGTCGAGTGGGGTCTATCCGCTGGTTACAGCGACCGCACCATCACCGGCACACGCTCTTGGCGTGCGGCTTCATGCAATGCTGAAGCTGGTGAAGGGCTTTGGTCACGGGGAGAGTGTTGGGCGACAGAGGCATGCGGTCAAGGGTTCCAACACCTGGGAAATACTGAGCGGTTGTCGGAGCGGCGCCATAAGGGCGCTCTGGCTGGCCGATATCGACCTTTTCGAAGCGGTCGGAGACCACGAGTTGGTCAGAGAGGCGCTTGAAGCCGTGCCGTTCCTAGTCGTACAGACCATCAACGACAACCCCTGCATCCCATACGCGAGCGTGGTTTTGCCGCTCGCCGCCCCCGCCGAGCAGGATGGAACTTACGTTAACGTCGAGCGAAGGGTGCAAAGGTTTGACCGCGTGATCGTCGCGCCGGGACAAGCCAAGCCTGCGTGGCTCGTTTGTTGGGAGTTGGCGATGAAGATCAGCCCCAGAAGCCCCTACTTCCATGCCGACGACGTATTTGCCGAGATCGTCCGTAGCGTCCCCACCTTCGCAGAACTGAGTTACGACGGGCTCGAAGGTGAAGGCATCCGTCTCGCCACGAGGGGGCGAGTACACTGAGGAGCGACTCATGACGGAGTGGATGCTGCAACAACCGCCGGCACTGCAAGCGCTCATTCGGGTCGCGTTGGTCGTTCTTCCTCTGCTCATGATCGTGCCTGGCCTGATCTGGTGGGAGCGCAGGCTCCTCAGTTGGTTTCAAGATCGGATCGGTCCCAACCGGGTCGCCACGCTCACGCTTCGGTCGGGACGGAAGATTCGTCTGAAGGGCCTGCTCCAGCCCATCGCCGACGGTGTCAAGCTGTTCCTCAAGGAAGACATCACCCCGGCCGCGGTGGACAGGCTGGTCTACGTCGTCGCTCCGGCTGCCGCAGCGCTTCGGGCTCCTCCCCGTTCATCAGCTTGATCTGCGCCCCCGCAAACGACATCCCCGCCGACGCCCCGCTCTTTTCCTGATCTTCGATCGCCGCCGCCCAGACCTCGTTGACCGCACGCGCCTCGCGCTGATACGAGTCACGCAGCGAGGCCAGCAACTCACGCTGCTCGCCCGTCAGGTCGGTCATCCCGATCGCCGCATCCAATTCACGCTGGGCCCGGGAGACCTTGTACACCGCCGGGAAGCACCGCTTGCGAAACTCGCTCGCGAACGCCGCTCGTTGCTCGTCGGGAAGCGCGCTTTCAATCTTTCTCGCGAACCGCATGTTCACGTCACGAAGCTTGGCCCCGCTCTCGCGGAAGTCCTTCAGCATCGCCTCCATGCGCTCGGGGTCGAGCCCCTGCCCGAGGCCCTTGATCTCGCCCTGTTCCTCGAACATCTTGAGACGCGCCTGGGCCTGGCGATCCATCTCGGCCTCGTAGTCGAGCAGTGTCGGCTCGGCCGCACTCATCGCCTCAGGGGGCATCGGGATCGATCCCACCAGTTCCACAAGGTCGACCCCTTCCCCGCTCATCCCGCCGCCCTTGAGCACCTGCTCGCGCCGGCGCATCCGCTCGACGCGTTCCCACGCCGGCCCCTGCCCGGCCTCGCCGCTCATGATCCTCAGGTCGGCCATGAACTCATCCTCGAGCTTCCGCGAACTCGTCCGGAAGGCTTTCTCAATCGAGGGCAAGCGGCTGCCCCACAGCGAGTGATCCTCGGTCTCCTCCACCTCGCGGCGCACCGCATCCATCGCCTCGCGACGGTCGATGAGGTTGCTGTCAAGATTCTGCAGCGGCAGGTTGCTGTCTTTCACCAAACCGCGCGGCTGCAGGCCGAGGCGCGCGGGGTTCCCGCTGACATGGGCATGGACATCAAGCTGGAGGCCGCGCAAGGCATCGGCAC
>JAPKGU010000114.1 GCA_026647565.1 Phycisphaerales bacterium
GTGGTGATGGGGGTGGGGATTGAGTCGGCTTGGCGATGGGACTCGATTGGACCTTTCCGGGTTGGGGGCGAGTGGCACTGCGCCGGTCGCGTTCGTGACGGGTGGGGCGCGGCGCGTGGGGCGCGAGATTGCGATTGCGCTGGCGTGCCGAGGATGCGACGTGCTGGTCCACGCGAATCGGAGCGTCGATGAGGCGTCCGAGGTTGGTGCTGAGATCCGGGCGATGGGGCGCGGTGCCGCGGTGTGCGAGCTCGATCTCTCGGACCTTGAGGCCGTGGAGCGGTTCGCGGAGGAGTTGGCGGGGAGGTTGGCGCGGCTCGATGTGCTCGTGCACAACGCGTCGGTCTATTCACCGACGCCGCTTGACCGTCTGACGGCGAGCGATGTGTCGCGATTCCACGCGGTGAACGCGGGGGCGCCGTTGCTGCTCACGCGCGGGTTGTCTGGCCTGCTCGCAAAGTCCGGGATGGCGGGCGGTGGGAGCGTGGTGGCGATGTTGGACATCCACGCGATGGGCTTGCCGCGCAGGGAGTTCGTGGCGTACTCGATGTCGAAGGCGGCACTGCACGAGATGGTGCGCACGCTGGCGCGGGACCTTGCGCCGCGTGTGCGTGTGAACGGGGTGGCGCCGGGGGTTGTGGCGTGGCCCGAGGCGGGGTATGAGTCTGATGAGGGGGCGCAGGCGCGGTACCTGGCGCGGGTTCCGCTCGGTCGGGCGGGGACGCCGGCGGACGCGGCGGGGGCGGTGGCGTGGCTGGCGCTGGAGGCGGGGTACGTGACGGGACAGGTGATCCGGGTGGACGGCGGAAGGTCGTTGATGTAATCGTGGCGAGGGCCGCGGTTTTGCTCGCCGCTCGGCCGGACTGCTGTCATACTGAGTGAATGGACGAGGAAGAAGCACGTCGCGAGGCCGCGCGTCAGTACCAGGAGCGGATCACGTGGAGGCCCGTGACGATGGAGCGGGCGTTCACGCGGCGGTCGTTGTCGCCGGGGGACGCGCACGCGCGTGTGGCGTTGCCGCATGCGACGGGCGAGTTCGGTGAGGCGGAGGGCGGGCCTGCGTACGCGGTGTTCGAGTTCAACGAGCCTGGCGAGACGATGGAGCTGATGTTCTACGGCGTGGGCGAGCCGCGTGATGAGGTTGTGGCGCGAGTCTGGGGGCTTGACAGGGTTGATGGACCTTGCGAGCGGCCCGCGGTGCATCTGTGCGACATCCACGCGCGGTTGTGGGAGAGCGATCAACTGGGGAGCGGTGGCGGCTCGATGCCGTTCGGGACGCGACTGGCGCAGTGGGTCGAGATCGCGGAGGATCGGGCGCCGTTTCCGGGCGTGCATCTCGGGTACATCAGCGGCACGCGGGGCGGAAGCCCGTGGATCTACCTTCCGGACGCTTGGGGCTTTCAGGCGTTCCTCATCGAGATGGCGTTGATGAATCCGTCCGGTGGTCCGGCGGCCCTGGGAGCGGGCGCGTTCTGGAGGTCCTACTTGCGCCCCAGGCCGAGGCCGATTCCGCCGGAGCTGCTCGATCCGAAGCGGAATCTCGAGCGGCTGCTCGAGCAGTTCGAGGACGAGAAGCGGGAGCGAGAGGGCGAGGAGTGGAAAGGCGAGGGACAGGATGCGGGGCCGGAGGAGCCGGGTTGATGCGCCCCTTCAGGGCCTTGCGCCGATCACACCCACCATGCGGCCGGTGATGCCGTGGTCGCGCCTGTGAGAGAAGAAGAGGGGATTGTCGCGTTCGTCGCGTGAGTTCACGGTGCAGTGGGGCATGACATCGACCATCGATGCGCCCGCGCGGGTGGCTTGTTCGCAGAGCGCGCCCTTGAGGTCGACGATGTGCTTGTCGCGGGCGGCGCTCGGGTCGGATTGGGGGCGGACATGAGGCGTTGTCTCGCCGAATGCGCGGCGGAACTCGGCAGCGACCTCGGGACCGACCTCGAAGGCACGAGGACCGATGCAGGGGCCGATCGCGGCGACGATTTCGGTGGCGCCGAGGGAGCGCATGGCTTCGATCGTACGGGCGACCACGCCCGCAACGGCGCCTCGCCAGCCGGCATGGGCGGCGCCGACGATGCGGCCGTCCGTTGAGGCCAGGAGGACTGGCGCGCAGTCTGCGACGCGGATCACCAGAAGGCGAGCGGGATCGTCTGTGACGATGGCGTCGGCCTTGGTGTCGTTGCCTCCGAGCGCGGGGTCGTGGGTTGGCTGGCCTCGGCGGACCATGTGAACGTCGGCGCCGTGGACCTGGTGGACCTGCACGATCTCGCGGCCGAGGGTGCCGGTTGCGCTCTGCAGGAGCGAGAAGTTCGCGGCGATGTTTGAGGGCGGGTCGCGGCGCTCGCGTGGGAGCTCGCCCGGATTGCCGAAGTTCAGGGAGGCGAAGGGGCCAATGGAGTAGCCCCCCGAGCGCGTGGAAAGGGCGTGGGGGGTGCCCACGCCCTCGAGCAGGTCTGAGATGAGAATGCCCGGTCCCACGCCGGGAGGGTATCAGCGGCGACGGCGACGCATCGCGGCGAGGCCCGCGAGGGCGAGCACGGAGCCGGGAGCGGGCACGACGCCGTTGATGATGCCGATGGCGTCGAGGTCGAACCCGTGAGTGCCGCCGGCGGCGCCGTCGGCAAGGCCCTGGAGCTTGATGAAGCGGACCTCGCTCAGGCCGGAGCCGGCGAGGTCGAAGGACTTGCGGTGGCTGGCGCTGCCGTGACTCGAGTCGCCCGCGATGCGGACGCCGGTGGTCATGGTGCCGGAGATGGAGACATAGGAAAGTCCGTCGAGGGAGACGAGCACGTCGACCAGACCAAACTCGACGGCGCCGAAGTCGGCCTCGTAAACCGTGAGGTCCGGGCCGTCGCCGTCGACCATCAGGAGCGAGCGGAGATGGTAGATGAAGCGGCCGTCGCCCAGGCCGATGGACTGGTCATCGGGCGCGAAGAGGACGACTTCGGGATTCACGACCGCAGCGGGCCTCGCGCGCAGGTGCTCGGGGAAGAACGAGCCTGCTGCTGCGATGGGGGCGAACGACACGGCGACCAGCAGCGCGGGAACGGAACGCATCACACACCTCACAGCCGGGGGAGACCCGGTGGTTGATGCTCCCAACCCGAGTGCCGGGAAAGGAGCTTGGGGCAAAGGAACGAGACCAACCCGGGCGCAATGGGCGCGCGGCATGGACCCGTCAGTTCTTACAGATTGCCCCAAGTTCCGGGCGATGCCAGCAAAGTTGGAGGATTTTTGGCATGGGAACGGCCGGCAAGGCGGGCAGCCGGCTGTGCGGTTCGGCGGGCGGAGGGGCGTGGGTTTGAACGGCGGCGGCTCGCGATCGGGCGGGGCTTGACGCTTCCCTGCCTCACACTTCCCGTCTATCCTTCCGCCCCTTGAGTCGGGCGGCCCCGGTCGGGCACCGTCGGGGATTGGAAGCGCGAACCCATCGAGTCTTCCCTGGGCATTCCAGGGCGTCATCCAGGAGTCATCATGGCCACCACTGGCACGATCACGCAGGTCATCGGTTCGACGTTCGACGTTCAGTTTCCCGAGGACCAGCTCCCGGACATCTACAACGCCGTGAAGGTCGCGGAGAAGACCGCGGTCGGCGATCTCAATCTGACGGGGGAGGTGCAGCAGCACCTTGGCGGCGGGCGCGTTCGTGCGGTGGCGCTCGGCTCGACGGACGGCCTGAAGCGGGGCATGAAGTGCCGCGACACGGGAGCGCCGGTGGCGGTTCCCGTTGGCGAGCCGGTTCTCGGGCGGGTGTTCAACCTGCTTGGTGATCCGATCGACAAGGGTGCGGAGGTTCCGGCGAGCGTGAAGCGCAGCCCGATCCACCGCGCTCCGCCGGAGTTTGCGCAGCTGAACCCGAACACCGAGATCCTCGTGACGGGCATCAAGGTCATTGACCTCTTGTGCCCCTTCGTGCGAGGCGGCAAGATCGGTCTGTTCGGAGGCGCCGGCGTCGGCAAGACCGTCATCATCCAGGAGATGATCGCTCGCGTGGCCCGCGAGTTCGGCGGCTACTCCGTGTTCTGCGGCGTGGGCGAGCGTACGCGTGAGGGCAACGACCTCTGGCGTGAGATGAAGGAAGCGGAGTACACGGACGAGAAGGGGAACAAGGCGCACGTCATCGACAAGGTGGCGATGGTGTTCGGCCAGATGAACGAGCCGCCGGGCTCTCGTCTGCGGGTCGCGCTGTCGGGGCTGACGATGGCCGAGGAGTTCCGTGATTCGTCGGGCAAGGAGACGATGATCTTCGTCGACAACATCTTCCGCTTCACGCAGGCGGGCTCCGAGGTGTCGGCGCTTCTGGGCCGCATGCCCAGCGCCGTGGGATACCAGCCGACGCTCTCGACGGAGATGGGCGAGCTCCAGGAGCGGATCACCTCGACGGCGAAGGGCGCGATCACGTCGGTGCAGGCGATCTATGTGCCGGCCGACGACCTGACGGACCCGGCCCCTGCGACGGCGTTCGCCCACCTGGACGCGTTCGTCGTTCTGGCGCGCGGCATCGCGGAGAAGGGCATCTACCCGGCGGTCGATCCGCTGGCTTCGACGTCGCGAATCCTGGATCCGGGCATCATCGGCGAGCGCCACTATCGCGTGGCGCAGCGGGTGCAGCGCATCCTGCAGCGCTACAAGGACCTTCAGGACATCATCGCGATTCTCGGCGTTGACGAGCTTTCCGACGAGGACAAGCAGACCGTCGCCCGCGCACGCAAGATCGAGCGATTCCTGTCGCAGCCGTTCTTCGTGGCGGAGCAGTTCACGGGCTTCTCCGGCGTCTACACCACGCTCGAGCAGACGATCGACTCGTTCGAGCGTCTGTGCAACGGAGAGGGCGACGATCTCAACGAGGGCGCGTTCATGTACGTCGGCACGCTGGACGATGCGCGTGCGAAGGCGGAGAAGATGAAGGGATAACCGGCGAGTCGCGACTTCACGATTCCGGAATGCAAGCGAGCCCCGCGCGAGTGCGCGGGGCTCTTTCTTTCTTGAGTTGCTGCTTGGCGGGTGGAGCGTGCGACGTCACGGGGAGCGGTGAGTCGTGAACGAAAGACGGCCCGGCTCTTTCGAGCCGGGCCGCGGGGGTTCGGGAGGGTTGGTGCGTCCGCTCCCGTGGTTGTCGCGCTGGTTGGGGCGTGCGTGATCAGTCGCAGCCGTAGGAGAAGTCGTCGATGAACTGGAGGAAGTCGAGGATGTCGACGAGTCCGTCGGGGAGGTAGTCGGCGTTGACGCCGTAGAGGCCGCAAGGCGCTGCGTCTCCCTGGCACTCGGAGAACGAGTCCATGAAGAGAAGGAAGTCGAGGATGTCAACGTCGCCGTCGCCGTTGAGATCCGGGTTGCAATCGAAGGCGACGGGCGCGCCCTCCTCCTCGTAGGTGTCGTCCTGCCAGTTGACCGTGCCGAACTTGCGTGCCTCGTAGTTGGTGCGGGAGCGCGGCACGACGAGGGCCCTCTGTGCCGGAAGCCCGCCCACGGCGGACGTGCCGTCGGGCTCCCAGATGTTTCCGGCGGCACCGATCACGAGCTTCCAGTCCGCGATCTCCCCGCGATCGATGAAGACGAGGTGGCCCGAGTCGGTCATGTTGAGCTGTCGAGGCTCGGTGCCGGGCGGGAAGTTGATGGAGGCGTCGATGCGGAGGCGATCGACCCCGGGCGTGGCGGGGACGAGGCGGTGCATCGTCGGTGAGCCGGAGGATGCGATGTACCAGCGCTGCGGGGCGGTCGGATCGGGGAAGACCGAGCCGTCACCGATGATCGAGACACCAGTTGGGAGGGGCTCGTTCTTGGCGGGCAGGAGCAGGCCGTTGTCGTAGCGGAGGAAGCGGCCGGTTGTGGTGATCGCCACAAGCTCGTCGAGGTGATCGTCGTACTCCATGTCGGCGATCGGAGCGAGGGGGTCGATGGATCCGATCTGGGGGAATGCGCCGAGATTGGAGTCGAACTTCCGGACGGAGCCGTCCGCGTAGAGGAACAGGTGCCCGAAACGCGACATGGAGATCTTCGGCTTGTTCACGGACGCGAAGACCGGGAGAGCGGTCGTCCACTCGCCGGTGCCGAGGTTGTGGCGGTAGAGGCGGTGGTTGTTCCCGGAGGACTTGAGCACATAGGCCTCGTAGCCCATCGGGTGGATGGCAATCTCGGTGATCGCGTATCCGGGTGAGGGGCTGTCGCTGCTTGATGAGGGGAGCGAGACGCCGAAGAGCTGGACGGGACGATGGATCTGAAAGGCCGACGTGGAGAGGTCGCCTGTCAGGGCGATCTGGGGGCGGATGGAGTAGAGCTTGTCGATGTAGCGGCGGGTCGAGGACCCCACGCCGAAGTCCAGGAGCCGGAGGCGCGAGACTCCACCGTCGTGGTTGAAGGACTGCAACTCGGTGCGGGAGGTTGAGTACGCGAACTGGGACTGGACGTCGAGGTCGCCGTCGTCGGATGCTGGGTCGCGGATGCGGACGGTTGGCTCGGCGGGGTTGTCGCAGAGATCGGAGATGCCGACGAGCGTGACGCAGTGTCCGCCGTCGCGGTCCCACTCGCCGCCGGTGAACTTGTAGTAGCCGTAGCAGATGTTTGTGAGGCTGCCGGTGAGGAACTCGAGGAAGATCCACAAGCCGGGGACCGAGCCGAACCAGGCGTTCAAGATGAACTTGTCGTCGTGCCATTCGTCGATGAAGTCGTTCCATCCATCGATGGCGTCGTCGCCGTTGGTGCCCCCCGTGGGGCTGGTGTTCATGAGAATGCCCATGGCGTCGATGCGGGCCGTGACGTAGTTGTAGTTGGACTGGCTCTGCCAGTTGCGCGGGCCGGACATGATGCTGCCGTAGCCGTGGTTGGCGATGTAGCCCCGCAGGTTTGTGAACGAGGTCGGGACGCAGTGGTTGCTTCCGTTGCCCCCGAGGTCGTCGCGGCGCTGATCGAAGTCGGGCACGCCGTAGCGATAGAAACCGCACTGGGCGGTGGCGGCGCCGGCGGCGAGCGTCAAGGCGAGGGTGGTGAGGATTCGCTTCTTCATGATTGATCCCTTTTGCCGCCCCGAGGTCTCCGACCGGGAGGCCCCTTCTCGGCGGGGCGGCGTCCCATAGAGCCGGATGCCGGTGGCGGCGGCGCGTCGGCGATCAAAAAAAATATCAGTGCGGGCGGTGCCAATGCAATGACTCGGCCCCTCAAAGGAGAGGCCGAGTCGTTGATGCTTGGTATGTGTTTGGATCGAATCGCGGAGGAATCAGCCGCAGCCGTTCGAGAAGTCATCGATGAAGGAAAGGAAATCGAGGATGTCCACCAGCCCGTCGAGTTCGTAGTCGGCATTGATGCCGTCGAGACCACACGGCCCCGATTGGCCGGAGCACTCGGAGAAAGAGTCCATGAAGAGAAGGAAGTCGAGGATGTCAACATCGCCGTCGACGTTCAGGTCCGGATTGCAGTCGGGCGTCGAGGGGACGCCCTCCTCCTGGTAGTTGTCGTCCTGCCACTTGGGCTGGTCATGGACGCCGGCCACGAAGTTGTTGCGGGAGCGGCTGACAACGATGGTGCGTCCGGCCGGAAGGCCGGCGATCTCCGAGCCGTCGTACGGCACCCACGCGGCGTGGGTCCCGAAGTTCATGAACTTCCAGTCGGCGAACTGTCCCCGGTCGGAGAAGACGAGGTGTCCCGCGTCGGTCATGACGAGCGAGCGCGGCTCGGTGCCCGCCGGGAAGTTGATGGTGGCGTCGATGTGGACGCGATCAACCGTGGGTGAGTCGGGCACGATCCGGTACATCGTCGGCGAGCCCGAAGAGCAGATGTACCAGCGATCGGGCGCGGAGGGATCGGGGAAAACTGATCCGTCGCCGACGAGGGCGAGGCCGGACGGCAGCGGCTGATTCGAGCGCGGAGCAAGGTTGTCCCGGAAGCGAAGGAAGCGGCTGTTGGACGTGATGGCGACCAGTTCGTCCTTCAGATCGTCGTACTCCATGTCGACGATGGGTGCCGGCGAAGACTGCTCGACCATCGCGGGGTATCCACCCTCGTTGAGATCGTACTTGGTGATCAGCCCGTCCGCGTGGACGAAGAGGTGTCCGAATCGGGAGACGGCGATGTGGGCGTTGGCCGCGGTGAACGAGGGGATGACGGTGGTCCACTCGCCGGTGGCCAGGTCCTGCTTGTAGACGCGGTGCTGGTTGGTGGCGGGATTGATCTTGAGGGCGTAGGCCTCGGTCCCCATGGGATGGAGGGCGATCGCCTTGATGTCCATGCCGGGAGAGGGGCTTTGCGACGAGGCGTCCTCGTTCTTGAGGCCGAAGACCTTGACGGGGCTGTAGAGGTGGAAGTCGCCGGCGCGGGAGACGCCGCCTGTGAGGCAGATCTTGGGCCAGATCACGTAGAGCTTGTCGAGGTAGCGGCGTGTGGTGGATCCGGAGCCGAAGTCAACGAGGCGATGGCGTGTGCTCCAGTCGCCGTCGTAGTTGAAGGTCTGCAGGTCGGTGCGTGTCTCCTCGGTGGAGAAGGTGGACTGCGAGTTGATGCTGTCGCTGGTGGACGGGTTGCGGATGCGCAGGGTCGGCTCGTTGAAGTTGGCGCAGATTCCTTTGAGTCCGACGAGCGTGACGCAGTGTCCGCCGTCGCGGTCGTACTCGCCTCCGCCCTGCGGCTTGTAGTAGCCGTAGCAGATGTTCGGCAGGCCGCTGATCATGCCCATGTAGATCCAGGCCGCCGGGATGTAGCCGCCCCACGAGCTCAGCGTGAACTTGTCCTCGTGCCAGTCGTCGATGAAGTCCTCCCAGCCGTCGTAGGCGTCGCCGCCGCTGGTGCCGTCGAAGGGGTCGGTGTCCATGTAGTCGCCCATGGCCTCGATGCGAGCGGTGACGTAGTTGTAGTTTGAGCTGCTCTGCCAGTTGCGCGGGCCGGACATGATGCTGCCATAGCCGTAGTTGGCGATGTAGCCGCGCATGTTGGTGAAGGACGTCGGAACGCAGTACATCTTGCCGTCGTTGGGAAGGGCGTCTCGCTTCTGGTCGAAGTCGGGGACGCCGTACCGGTTGATCGTGCACTGCGCGTGCGCGGAGCCGGCGAGGGCGGCAAGTGTGAGAACGGCGAGTGCTGTGGACTTCATGGTCGTGCTTCCTGTGCGGGTCGGGGACCGGACCTTCCGGGTGCCGCGCTCGATGGCGACGATTCCCAACCGGCGATGCATAGAGCGTGGGGAGATGGCTTCCGGCGCGGCACGTCCGGGAAATTGTGCCGGCGGCTCTCGGGCGATGGGGGGCGATCGGGGCGTGTCCTCGTGACGGGGCCTGGGCGAGGGTGGGGCATGGTCGGAAGACCTGCTACCATCGGGACCGCCGTCGGCCAACTCCGGTCTGGCAGCGGGACCTGGAGCACGGACGATGCACTACGACGCTCACCGGCCGGTGATCGAGTCGCTTGAGGCGCGGATTTTGACGATCCGCGACTCTCTTTAACTACGACGCCAAGGTGACGCAGCTGGCGGTCCTCGAGGACAAGATGGGGGCGGAGGGGTTCTGGGACAACCAATCGCGTGCGAGGAAGGTCGTGGGCGAGGTCAAGACGCTCAAGGCCCAGGTGGTGCCGCTGTCGGAGGCGATCGCGTCGCTCAACGACGCGAAGGTGGGCTACGACATGGCAAAGGAAGCGGGGGACGCGGACCTGCTGGCCGAGGTTGACGAGTCGCTCTATCAGCTGGGCCTGAAGATGGAGCGGATCGAGCTCCAGTCGCTGTTCACCGGCCGGTACGACGCTGGGAACTGCTTCCTCTCGATCTCGGCGGGTGTCGGTGGGACCGAGGCGAACGACTGGGCGGACATGCTGCTGCGGATGTACATCTTCTATTGCGAGAAGATGGGCTGGCAGATGGAGGAAGTGGACAAGGGGTTCGGCGCCGAGGTGGGCATCGATTCGGTCACGATCCACATCAAGGGCCCGTACGCGTTCGGGTATCTCTCGTGCGAGCGGGGGACGCACCGGCTGGCGCGGGTCTCGCCGTTCAACGCGCAGGGAAAGCGCCAGACGAGCTTCGCGACCGTCGAGGTGATCCCGGAGATCGAGGAGACCGAGGTCGATATTCCGGAGAAGGACATCGAGGTCGTGGCTTTCGTGCGTGCATCCGGGCCCGGCGGGCAGAACGTGAACAAGGTCGCGTCGGCGATCCGCATCACGCACAAGCCGACGGGGATCCAGGTGACGGCGTCGACGTTCCGCGATCAGCCCCAGAACAAGGCGCAGGCGCTGGCGGTTCTTCAGGCCAAGCTGCAGCAGATGGAGGACGAGCGTCGCGACAAGGAGATCGCCTCGGCGTCGGGGGGGTCGCTTCAGCAGGGGTGGGGCACCCAGATCCGGTCGTACGTGTTCTATGACAACCGGGTGAAGGACCACCGCACGGGGTACGAGGAGACGGATTACGAGCGGGTGCTGCGGGGCGACCTGGCGCCGTTCATTGATGTGGAACTGAAGCGCCGGCGTCTGGAGAAGGAGAAGGCGGCCAAGGCCTAGCCCGGCGGCCGGGTCCTGCGCGTCGCGAGCCATCGATCTCGCGGCCTGAGTTACCTTTCTACGATTGCAGAGCCATGAGCGGAACACCACTCGTCATTCTCTGTCCGGGCCAGGGGGCGCAGGCGGTCGGCATGGCGCGGGGGTGGTTCGACGCATCGCCGGAAGCCAGAGCCGTTTTCGAGCGTGCCGACGCGGTCCTTGGCAATCGGCTCGGGGCGAAGCTGTCCGAGTTGTGCTTCGCCGGCCCGCCGGAGCGACTGAACCAGACCGATGTCTCGCAACCGGCGATCTACACGGCGTCGGTGGCGTGCTGGAAGGGCCTGCTGGCCCGGTGGGGGATGGGGAACGGCGAGGCGACACTTGCCGGGGCGGGCGGGCTCTCGCTCGGTGAGTACACGGCGCTGTGCGTCGCGGGAGCATTCTCGTTCGAAGAGGGGCTTGAACTCGTGACGCTCCGGGGGCGCGCGATGCAGGATGCGGCCGAGGCCCAGCCCTCGTCGATGCTGGCCCTGATCGGCGCGGACGAGGCACAGGCACGCGCGGTGTGCGATCGGGCTTCGGGCGGCGAGGTGCTCGTGCCTGCGAACTTCAACGCGCCGGGACAGATCGTGCTCAGCGGGCACAAGGGCGCGATCGGGCGTGCATCGACGGTCGCGTCGGAGATGGGGCTGCGCGCGACCGAGCTCGCGGTCGCGGGCGCGTTTCATTCCCCGCTGATGGCTCCGGCGGCGGAGCGGCTCCGGGCGGCGCTCGAGAAGACGGCGATTCGCCCGCCGCGCTGCTCGGTGTGGTCGAACGTCACGGCGCGAGCGCACGTGCCGGAGGACGGGGTCGGGATCGAGGAGACGATCCGTCGGCGCCTGGTGGAGCAGTTGACGAAGCCGGTGCGCTGGGCGGAGGAGTGCGTTGCGATGGGTGCGGCGGCGGCGGGATCGGAGGGAGGCGAGTTCCACGAGCTTGCGCCCGGAAAGACGCTGGCGGGACTGATGCGGCGGATTGACAAGAACATCAAGGTGATCACACATGAAGATCCTGGGACGTAAGTCGGCGGGTCGACGGTCGGTTGCGGCGCTTGTGTCGGCGTTCGCGTTGCACGCGTGCTTCGGCGCGGCCATGGTGACACTGGCATCGACGCCGATGGCCTGCAAGAAGGCGCCCCCGCCCCCGCCCCCGCCGCCTCCGCCACCACCGGTCAAGGTGAAGCCGGAGCAGGTTCAGGTATCTGGCCTGATGCAGTCGATGGGCGCCGATCCGAGGATTCAGTTTCCGCAGGAGCGAGCGCCGGTGAGCGAGGGACTGGCGCGGGCGATCATCTCGCTGGCGACGGGCTTCGCGAAGGGCGATGCCAACGCGGTGAAGGGGATCGTGGATCCGCAGACACGAGCGATCGTGGACGAACTGCTGGCTTCGGGCGGCTGGGAAGAGGGGACGGGCAAGCTGGAGGGCGTGCGAGTCGTGTACGTCAGCGCCGAGGCGCTCGAATCAGAGGAGCCGTCGACCGCCGACATCGCGTTGGCGTTCCAGGAGCCGGGCGCCGCGTACGTGCTGACGTTCCGGGCCACACCATCGGGCGGGAACTGGGTCTTCGCGTCGACGCCCTCAACCGGCGACACCAAGCCCCGCGCGAACGCGTGGGACAATCTCACGGAAGCCCAGTACGCCGGCGCGGCGACGCCCGCGCTGCCCGAAGGGATGCAGCTCTCCGAAGAGGACCTCGAGAAGGCGATGGAGATGCTGTCGCCCGAGCAGCGTCAGCAGGTCGAGGAGGCGATCCGACAGAATCCGGACATCATCAAGCGCACGCCCGGCGGACCGGTGCGGATTCCCAATCCGGGAGGGGGCTGATCGGGTGTCGATTCGTGGCCTGCGGGCCGCGAGCGCTGTTTCGTGGTGGCGAAGACTCCGTCGCGGCGTCGCGGCCGGATCGGCGGGGATGAGTGACACGCGAGTTGATCGGGAGCATCATGGCTGACACACGGGTCGCGATCGTGACGGGGGCTTCGAAGGGGATCGGGCGGTCGATCGCCATGCGGCTGGCCCGCGAGGGGCGGCACGTGGCGCTCGTGTCGCGATCGGCCGG
>JAPKGU010000115.1 GCA_026647565.1 Phycisphaerales bacterium
GAGGGAACGCACGGCCCCGACGACGAGCTGCACCGGGCTCTTGATCTGCTGCGCCATGACCTCGGGTGCGTAGAAGCGATTCGAGAGGAGAAGTCGCCTGAGGACGGGCTTGATCTCGTATCGCCGCGAGATCATGAGCGTGGCGAGCTCGTTGATGAACTCCTTGGCCTGCGGGTCCATGTCTCTCTCTCGCTCGGGAACATCGGCGATGAAGTATCGATGGAGCTTGCGGCACATGAACTTGGCGCACGCACGCTTCTCCAGAATCGCCGTGACGAATCCGTCGCCGTCAAGGTTTCCTGTGCGCCCGAGGATGGACTTCTTGCCGTTGTCGTGGTCGTCGCGTCGGAACTCGAACTCGTCGTCGTAGAACGTGTAGCCCGTGAGTGCCCGAGCCCCCTCCTTGATGTCGGCTTCCGTGTAGTTGCCCACGCCGAGCGAGAAGAGCTCCATCAACTCACGGGCGAGATTCTCGTTGGGCCGTCCCTTTCGCGAGTCGTTGTTGTCGAGATACGCGAGCATCGCCGGATCGCGGATGATGCCGTACATCAGCGTGCCGAAGTTGCCGAGCGCGTTGGCGCGGAACAGCTGGTTCTGTCGGAACATGTGGTACGAGTTCTCGATCGTGCGATAGCTCGTGGCAAAGTGTCCGTGCCAGAAGAGGGTCATCTTCTCTTCAAGCGGACGCGGCGTCTGGACCATGCGGGCCAGCCACCATTCCTGAACCTCGCGGATCTGCAGCCGGTCGGCGCGCTCCTGCTGCTGGCGCATCACTCGGAAGCGGGCGAGCGATTCCTCGTCCTGAGCGCGGGCCGCAGTCCGGGCGGCCATGCGCTCCTCGGCGGTGGCGGGGCGCATGATGTCGCTCTTGAACACATCCGTCGCGACCGCATCGAACGGGATCGCATCGATGTTCAGGAGGTAGTCGACCGAACGCTCAGGCCCCCACGCGGCCAGAGTGTGGATCTGCTCCGGGGTGCCGCCGAACCCGGCCCGCCAGAGCAGGTGCCGGGCGTGCGCAGGAGTGAAATCAGCGTCATCGATGGGCGACGAAGGGTCGATGCGGACCTTACGGAGAGTGGGTGCGCGGGGCGCATCCGGCTGACTTGCGCCGGAAGGCGGGATCGTCTGTCTGCTGGCATTCGGTCTCATGCCCTGGCTCCCGATTCCCCCCGCACACCGTCGGTTCCTGAATGCACAACGCCACAATCTCGCATCCAATTGCACGACGCGTAAGGGGACGCCCGGGAAGCAGCATACCGCGCTGCCCCTTGGTTTGATGGGACTTTCGTCGGGTTCGTTCCAGGATCTCGGTGCGGGACGGGCGAGGGATCGTCAGGGTGCCGCGTGTCGCCAGGCTCGCTTGGCGAGCAGCCAGAGGCCGGTCAGCGCGGCGAGGAGGAGTGCACCGTTGGCCTGATGAAGTGTGGCCAGGGCCGTTGTGAGCGGTCTCGGGTCGGTCAGAACGGCCTTGTCGCTCGTGACGACGAAGAACGCCGCCCACCCGAGTGCGAACTGGAGTGTGACGAGAGCACCGACCGCTACCGAAGCCCGTCGAATCGGCCGGGCCAGAGAACCGGCTGCCGCTGTGGCCGCCCCGGCGACCACCACGGCGAGGACGGCAGCCATGAAAACGAGGAACGCGAGGGCGGCGTGGGTGTACAGGATGTGGGAGGTGCCCTTCGACTCGCCGAACTTCATGTGGCGATACATGGCGCCGAGAAGATGCTGGAGCAGGCATGAGTGGAGGGCCAATGTCGCCAGAAGCTTGAGCTTGCGGAGGGCCGGATCGCGTGCGGCGGAACCCGTCGCGGACCACGACGGGGAGAGGATGACCGAGAATCCGACCAGCGCTGCGAAGAACACGTGCGCGAAGTAGCCGTGCACGATCCGAAGAAGCATGCTGTCCTCGGTCACGCGTGTGCCGCCCATCACGCCCTGGACGCATACCGCGATCAGGAGGCAACAGGCGCCGATTCGAAGCTTCCACGCACGCTCGGTCAGGAAAGTGAACAAGACGAGCACGACAGTCCCCAGACCGACGAACGAGCCGAAGAGCCGGTGCGAGTGCTCGAGGAACCGATCGGGCCGGGCGAGCAGGGAGAGCGGGTACAAGAAGAGGTTCGCACCGTCGGACGTCGGCCAGTCACGAAATGCCATTCCCGAGTTGGTGGACGTCACGAGTCCGCCGACGAGAATGAGTGGAAGCGTCGCGACAGTCAGGCACGTCGCATAGCGGGGAAGCCAGCGGCGTGGAGGCGAGGTTTCGGCATTCACGACGCGCGAACCCGCGATGGAGCCCACGATCCCGATCAGGGTTCCCAGCGCCAGGAAGCCGACGACTCTGAGCGCGACAGATCGAGAGATGCCAGTCGAGCCGGGCGCCGGCAGGTCGCCCGCGGGCTGCTCGACCAGCGCGGATCCCAGGGGAATCAGGAGGAAAAGAGCCGCGCCCAATCCGGCAAGTGACCCGCCGAGAGGGGCAAGGCCCCGAGGGATTCTGCGCCCCATGATGATGGCCGCCAGCACCCAGACTCCCAGGATGATCGGGCCCGCGGCTTGCGCGTTCAGGTCCAACCATGGGAGATGTGTGATCCACGCGGCGACGAAGCAGGCGGCGGCCGCCGCGAATCCACATGTGATGCCCGGTGCCAGAGCGGCGAAGCGCGAAGAGGATTCCATGAATGGCCCTCCGTGAGGGTGTGGTTGATCGGATTTTGGTCGGTATTATCGGACGAGCGGCGGTTCATCGGAAATATCTGAGACTCAGTCTCAGTTAGGGTTTCAGGCGTACCCGGATCTTGACATAGTACGGCAGACCGGAACAAATTGCGGCCTCGCAGAAATCCGGGCCGATTGGACAACAGATTAGGATGTGATAACTTCGTTGCCCTCGGTCAGGCGTTCTGCCGGGATGTCTTTGGGTTTGGTCCGTATGTCGCGGGGCACGGCGCAGAGGGTTCCGCCTCCGGTCAATCGCCTCTGGAATGGTCTTTACTTGGAGTGTCGCTGCATGGGCACGCTCTTTCCGAAGTGGATGAACATGGTTCCCACGGCGCTGGCGATGGGAGGCGGCGTCGCGACGCTCGCCGTCGTCGTGGGCACGTGGTACTGGGCAACTCCCGACTACTTCGAGGTCGGGTACATGCCCAAGCAGCCGGGCAGCGGGTTCAACCACCAGATTCACGCGGGAAAGCTGGGGATCGACTGCCGCTACTGCCACACGAAAGTTGAGCAGTCGTCGGAGGCGAACATCCCGAACGTCGCCACGTGCATCGGTTGCCACGCAGAGGAGCGGCTCGCCCCGGCATTCGACCCGAAGGAGAAGGTTTCCTTCATTCGCGAGGCGTACGCGAATGACGCGAGCGTGGAATGGCGACGAGTGCACAAGCTCCCTGACTATGTGCGGAACTTCCCGCATGCGGCGCACATCAAGGCGGGCGTGTCGTGCTACTCGTGTCATGGTCAGATCACGGCCATGCCCGAGGTCTTCCAGGCCGAGGGACTGGGCATGGGCTGGTGTCTGGATTGCCATCGAGGCGTTGAGAAGTCACCCGAGAAGTTCCTCGTCCCACCCGACAAGGTCACGAACCTCTTCTGGGTCGAGCAGCACCTGTCCACGGTCAAGAAGGGCGACAGCGAGGCCCAGCGGCTGTTTGATCAGCTTCGGGACAACCCGCCGCAGCATTGCGGGGCCTGCCACTACTGACCCCTCGTTCCTTCGCGTTCTCTGAGAGTTCGAGCGATTCACGCACGCAAGGCGGAACACCGAGCATGAGCCACGACCAGTGCCCATCCACGAAGGGATCGATGACGCCCGACACGAATCGGCGAGAGCCGGATCGGGTCAACGCCGGGCGCGGAGCAAAGTACTGGCGGAGCGCCGAGGAATACGCCGACAGCGGCGAGTTCCGCGACTTCCTCGAGAGAGAGTTCCCGGCGCACGCCTCGGAGCTTTCCGGGCCTTCGCGCCGTTCGTTCATGAAAGTGATGGGTGCCTCGTTCGCGCTGGCCGGGGCCGCGACGATCCCGGGCTGCCGCAGACCCGATCACAAGATCCTCTCGTTCTCGCGCCAGGTTCCCGAGGACGTGATTCCCGGCAAGCCGCTGTACTACGCAACGAGCTTCCCTCTTCCTGGCGGCGGGGCCGAGGGCGTGGTTGTCGAGACGCACGAGGGGCGTCCGACGAAGATCGAGGGCAATCCGCTCCATCCGATCAATCGGGGCAAGTCGTCGGTCTGGTCTCAGGCGAGCGTGCTCGGCCTGTACGACCCGGATCGGCTGAAGCAGCCCGCGTACCAGAACCCGGCCCGCGGACGCCTCGATGCGTCGTGGGATGACTTCGCGGCGTGGTCCAAGGAGCACTTTGCCACCTACGGCGCGAACGGCGGGGAGGGACTCGTCGTGCTCGCCGACAAGCGATCCAGCCCCACCAGGGACGCGGTGCGGGACCGATTCCTGAAGAAGTTCCCGAAGGCCCGTTGGTTCGTGTACGACGCCGGCGAGTCGGAGGGTGCGACTCGAGGCGTCGAGATCGCCTTCGGCAGGCCGGGACGAGAGCTCTTCTCGCTCTCGAAGGCGAAGGTCGTGGTGTCGCTCGATAGGGACTTTGTGGAGCGTGAACCGGCGGCGCTCGTCAACGCGCGAGAGTTCGCGGCAACGCGGGCCGTGATGGGCTCCACAGACGAGATGAGCCGCCTTTACATGGTTGAGAGCGGCTTCTCGCACGCTGGCTCCCTCGCCGACCATCGCCTGCGGGTCGCTCCTTCACGGATCGGTGCGTACGCGATCGCGATCGCGCGTGCCGTGTGCGAGCGTATCGGCCGGGATGCGGCCGCGCTCGCGTCGGCCGTCGCCGCCGCGAGTTTCGCGCCGGGTTCCGACATCGACGAGAAGTTCATCGGCGCCCTCGCGGATGATCTTGTCGCGGCGGGGCGCGGCAACTCGGTGCTCATGGCGGGCGCAGACCAACCGGCCGAAGTCCACGCGATCGTTCACGGGTTGAACGCCGCTTTGGGGAACATCGGGGCGACAGTCTCCTACTGCCAGATGTCCGACGATGACGCGACCAGCAGCGCTGCGGCGATCGCCGCGGTCGCCGAGATGCTGGGCGCGGGGCGTGTGACGACGCTCCTGATGCTGAACGTGAACCCGGCGTACGACGCGCCGGCCTCCCTGGACTTTGCGGCTCGCATGTCCAAGGCCACGACGATCACGCTCGCCGTGGACGCGAACGAGACGGAGTCGGTGTCGACGTGGTCGCTGAACGGCACGCATTACCTGGAGTCGTGGGGCGACACGGTCGCCGCGGATGGCACGCTCTCGCCGGTGCAGCCGATGATTGCTCCGATCTACGCGCCGGCCCACTCGGACATCGAGCTCATGGCGATGCTGGCGGGCGAGTCCGTGACCGACGGTCACGACATCGTCAAGGGTGTCTGGAAGACGCTGGTCGGCGACTCTGACAAGGTGTGGCGTCGAGCGCTGCATGATGGCGTCTCGCCAAAGCCCGTGTTTGCTGCGGGCGCGTGGACGCCCAACATGGGCGCGATCGCCGAGGCCGCGCGTCGGCTGTCGATCGGTCCGGCGCCGTCGAAGGACTCCCTGGACGTGGCGTTCGCAACCGGGCGGATGCACGACGGTCGATTCGCGAACTACGCGTGGCTTCAGGAGCTTCCTGCGACGGGGACGATGGTCGTCTGGGACAACCCCGCGCTCGTCAGCCCTGCGACGGCTCGCGCACTCGATCTTGAGCCCGTCGGATTCAGCGAGAGCGACCCGTCGCGGATGTACACGAAGCCCAAGTACCCGCACGCTCGGGTTGCGACGCTGACGATCGGTGGCCGGGCCATGCAGGTGCCGGTCTGGATCCTGCCGGGCATGGCGGACAACACGGTTGTCGTGCACCAGGGTTACGGGCGGCGCGTCTGCGGGCATGTCGGAGGAAGCGAAGCGGATCCGGTGGGCTTCAACGACGCCGCGATCCGTCCGACGGGCGCTGCGCGCGTCGCATCCGGCGGGAAGCTCGCGAGCGCGGGCGGCACATACCTGATCGCAAGCACGCAGAACCACTGGTCGATGGAGAGCCGCACGGCGATCGTCCGTGCCGTGGATCTGGCGGCTTGGAGGAAGTTCGGCGACGTTCCGCCGGTGCTCGAGAAGGACCACATCTACGCGAACACGTCCAAGGAGCTCTCGTTCGCAGAGAAGCTGGGCGAGCTTGGCCACACGCCCCCGAACATCGGCATCTACGACAACCCGTACAACGAGTCCAAGGTCGATCCGAAGCCGGGCGCGCGTTACGCGAAGGGCCCGCAGTGGGGCATGACGATCGATCTGTCGTCCTGCACGGGCTGCGGCACGTGCACGATCGCCTGCCAGAGCGAGAACAACATTCCCGTGGTCGGCAAGAAGGAGACCGCCAAGGGTCGCGAGATGACGTGGATTCGCGTCGATCGCTACTTCATCGGTGAGGATTTCAACAGTCCCGACGCGATGTACCACCAGCCGGTGGCGTGTGTGCACTGTGAGAACGCCCCGTGCGAGACGGTCTGTCCCGTGAACGCGACGTCCCACGGCGTCGAGGGCACGAACGACATGACGTACAACCGGTGCATCGGCACCCGGTACTGCGCCAACAACTGCCCGTACAAGGTGCGCCGGTTCAACTTCTTCGACTACGGCGTCACCAAGTTCAACGGCTCCTACTACGGCAAGGACCTCATGCCCGGAGGCGGGCCGAAGAACGTGAATCTGATCCCGCCCCGCCTTCGCGAGAAGCTCGATGAGATATCGAGGATGAAGATGAATCCTGACGTGACGGTGCGCAGCCGCGGCGTCATGGAGAAGTGCTCCTACTGCATCCAGCGTGTGAACGCGGCGCGAGTGGAGACCAAGTTGCAGGGCCTGACGGGGATCCCTGACGGATTCTTCCAGGTGGCGTGCCAGCAGGCGTGCCCTTCGAACGCGATCACGTTCGGTGACGTTCTGGATGAGAGCAGCAAGGTGGCTAAGGCGAGGGCGAATCAGCGTTCGTACATGCTCCTTGGCTATCTGAACACTCGTCCTCGCACGAGCCACATGGTGCGGGTGTCGAACCCGAATCCGGTGCTGCGAGCTCCGGTTGAGGATCCGTTCCATCACGGCGGCCACGGTGAGCACCACGGTGACGACTCGCACGGGACCGACTCTCACGGATCGGACCCGCACGGTTCTGATCCACACGGTTCCGGCGGCCACGGCGGTTCGCACGACGCGGGCCACGGGTCCGGTCACTCCTTCTTTGATTCACGCAAGCGCCGCGCCGACGAGGGCTACGCCCTGTCGTTGCGGGTTCTGGGCCATGGCGCGGGAGTTCACGCATGACGACCCTTCACCCCGACGAAGCGACCGCCAAGGGGCTTGCCGGGATCCGGCCGGGCTACGCCAACCAAGGGGACGCCGGCGACGGAACCCTCATCGACGATCCCGCGGTCCGCGCTCCGCTGGTGCTCGGCGGCATGTCGTTCGGCGACGTGACCGAGACCGTCTGCGGATACGCCGAGAAGGGACCGGGCAAGTGGTGGCTGCCCGCAACGTTGGCCGCGGCAAGCGTCGCTTCGCTCACCGGCCTCATGGTGGGCTACCTGATCATCACGGGCGTGGGCGTGTGGGGTCTTACGAACCAGGTCGACTGGGCGTGGGACATCACGAACTTCGTGTTCTGGATCGGTATCGGCCACGCCGGGACGCTGATCTCCGCGATTCTCTGCCTCCTGAAGCAGAAGTGGCGCACCGCCGTGAACCGTTCGGCGGAGGCGATGACGATCTTTGCCGTGATTTGCGCGGGCATGTTCCCCGGCATCCACGTTGGTCGCGTGTGGATGGCGTGGATGCTCGGGCCGATCCCCAACTACAACTACATCTGGCCGAACTTCCGTTCGCCGCTTCTCTGGGACGTGTTCGCGGTCTCGACGTACGCGACGGTCTCGCTGCTGTTCTGGTACATGGGCATGATCCCCGACGTCGCAACGTTGCGTGATCGCGCCGACCGACGCCTCCGGACGGCGGAGGCGGGCGGCCAGGCCGCGCTCAAGGGCGACAAGGTCCGAAGGTTCGTGTACGGCCTGCTCTCGATCGGATGGCGATTCAGCGGACGCCACTGGCACCGCTACGAGGCGGCTTACCTGATCCTGGCGGGCATCTCGACCCCGCTGGTGCTCTCGGTGCACTCGATCGTGTCGTTCGACTTCGCCACGTCGATCCTGCCGGGCTGGCACACGACGATCTTCCCGCCCTATTTCGTTGCGGGCGCCATCTTCGGCGGCTTCGCGATGGTGCTCTTCCTGCTGATCCCCGCTCGCGAGCTCTTCCCGGGGATGAAGAACCTGCTCACGCTCCGGCACCTGGAGAACATGGCGAAGATCCTGCTCCTGACCGGCTCGATGGTCGGTTTCGCGTACGCGATGGAGTTCTTCATCGCCTGGTACGGAGCCAACGACTACGAGAAGGACGTGTTCATCAACCGCGCGACAGGCCCCTACTGGTGGGCCTACTGGACGATGATCTCGTGCAACGTGATCAGTCCGCAGTTGTTCTGGGTGCGACGGTTCAGACAAAGCCCGCTCGTGATCTTCATCGTGTCGGTCTTCGTCACGATCGGCATGTGGTTCGAGCGGTTCGTGATCATCGTGTCGTCGCTGCACCGGGCGTTCCTCCCCGGCGAGTGGCACATGTTCCATCCGACACTGGTCGACATCCTGACGTTTGTCGGCTCGTGCGGCGTCTTCCTCACGCTGTTCCTCCTCTTCACACGCTTCCTGCCCATCTTCGCGATCGCCGAGTTGAAGGCCGTCATGCCCGAGGCAAGCCCGCACCACCACGGCGACGAGAAGGGAGCCCACTGACATGAACTTCACGATTCCCTTCACGCTCAACGACATTGCCGACTACATCCCGTTCCTCAAGCGGAAGCCGGGCCGGTACGTGACACCGGGCGGCAAGGAGGTCCACGCCGTTCTCGCCGAGTTCAAGACGCCGGCAGACGTCTATCACGCTGCCGAGAAGGTGCGGGATGCCGGCTACAAGCGGTGGGACGTGCACACGCCGTTCCCGATCCACGGGCTTGAGCACGCGATGGGTATCCAGAGGACGATTCTGCCGCTCGTCTCCGGTTCCATCGGCCTCGGCGGCGCCGCGTTCGGGCTCGTGCTGCAGTGGTGGATCACGAAGGACTACCCGATCGTCGTGCAGGGCAAGCCGTTCGCGGCGTGGGAGCCTTTCACGCCGGTCACGTTCGAGCTTGGAATCCTCCACTGTGCGTTCGCGACGCTGATCGGCATGCTCGCGCTCAACGGTCTGCCTCGCTGGCACCACCCCATCTTCAACAGCGACCGTTTCCTCAGGTGCAGCGATGATCGGTTCTTCATCGCGATCGACGCGGCGGATGCCAAGTTCGAGCCCAACGCCGTCCGGACCCTGCTGCAGTCTGCCGGGGCCGGGCATGTGGAACTGGTAGAGGTCTGAGACACCAGATTGTTCACCCCGCATTTCACCTCGCTTGGAAACTGGGCGACACCTCAAATGACCACCACACGAAACTCTCCCTCTCAACGCTGGCACGCCGCAGGTCTCGCTCGGGCGTTGGCCGCGGGGACGATCGGCCTTTCGGTCGTTTCCGGTATGACCGGCTGCCGCGGCGATCGTTCGGACAAGCCGCCGCGTCAGTTCTTTCCCGACATGGACGACCAGATGAAGTGGAAGTCGCAGGGGCAGAGCGAGTTCTACGCCGATGGGCGCACGATGCGTCAGCCGGTCGCGGGCACGGTTGCGTTCGGCCGGGCGTCGGTGGTGTCGGACAAGCCGTGGGCGGCATCGCTCATGACGCAGCGTTCGGACCTTCTGCGCCACGACGACGCGTACTACAAGGGTGTCGGCTCCGACGGGGCGTATCTCGTCCGCATGCCGGAAGCACCGACGCGGGCGATGATTGAGCGAGGGATGGAGCGGTTCAATATCTATTGCTCGGCATGCCACGGGTACGAGGGAGACGGCAAGGGCACCGTCGGTGTCCGCTGGTCGTATGCGCCCGCCACCTTCCACGATCCCAAGTATCGCGACGCGACACAGAACACGGGGCGTGATGGGTACCTCTTCCATGTGGCTCGACAGGGCGTGATCGGCGGCGACGGGAAGCAGAAGATGCCGGGGTACGCGCACGCGATCAGCGAGCACGACGCTTGGGCGATCGTGGCGTACATCCGGGCGCTCCAGGAGTCGCGACTGGCAACGATCGATGCCGTGCCGGCGACGGAGCGAGAGATCCTCGAGCGTCAGCGGGCGAGCGTCCAGCCGACAGCGACTGAGGGTGCAGCCAGCACAGCCAGCGCGGGAGGTGCAAAGTGAGCCACGCAACAACCGCCCAACTCGACACTCACGGCGGTCACGACCATCACGAGCCGGACGCTCGGGTCCTTCTCTCGCGTGAGAACATCTACGTTCCCGAGGGCGCGGGAATCGGTTTCTCGAATCTGGCGCTCGGCGCCGGCGGCGTATGCCTCCTGCTCACGGCGGTGGGGGCGGTGCTGCACGGCCCGAAGCACGCTCTGGCTTCGTACCTGGTCGGGGTGATGGCCGTGCTGGGGATGTCGCTGGGTGCGATGTTCCTGGTGATGGTGCAGCATCTGACAAACGCGGGCTGGACTGTGACGATCCGTCGCCAGTGTGAGAACATCATGGCGCTGCTCCCGCTCGCGGTGGCCCTGCTGATCCCTTACCTGGTGCTCCAGCTGGTGCTTCCGGACGACATGAAGCTGGTCCAGTGGATGCGTTCGGATATGAAGGGCGATTACCTTCTGCAGAAGAAGGCGGCGTATCTCAACGAGACTTTCTTCGCGATCCGCGCCGTGCTGTATGTCGGGATCTGGCTCTTCCTTGCCCACCGACTGTGGAATCACAGCGTGACGCAGGATCGCACGGGCGATCGGACGGAAACCGCCAAGGCGCGCCGGATGAGCACGTGGGGCATGTTCGCCTTCGCGCTCTCTCTCGCGTTCGCCTCGTTCGACTGGCTCATGTCGCTCGACTTCCGATTCTTCAGCACGATGTGGCCCGTGTACATCTTCGCGGGCGCGGTCTTCTCGTCGCTCGGTGTGCTGGCGATCGTGCTCTCGACTCTCCGCACGTTCGGGCGTCTGACCGGTGTCGTCACCGAGGAGCACTACCACGATCTCGGCAAGCTGATGTTCTCCTTCTCCGTCTTCTGGGCGTACATCGCCTTCAGCCAGTACTTCCTGATCTGGTACTCCAACATCCCCGAGGAGACCGCGTACTACTTCCGGCGCATGACCGGCGGGTGGGAATCGCTCTCGGCATTCCTCGCCTTCGGTCACTTCGGCGTACCGTTCTTCATCCTCCTCTTCCGCAACGTCAAGAAGAGCACCATCGGGCTCGCGGCGGTCGCCGTCTGGATGCTCTTCATGCACATCCTCGACATCTTCTGGATCGTGCGTCCGATGGTCTACGCCAGCACCCCTGCCGACCAGATGCCCGGCGGCATCACCATCTGGCTGGACATTGTGGCGATCGCGGGCGTGCTGGCGATCTTCGCCGGTGCTCTGGTCCGCAAGGTCTCGTCCGGCGTTCTCATTCCCCTGAACGATCCGCGCCAGAGCGAGGCGCTCGCCCACCGAAACTACGTCTGATCGGCTTGCGAACACACGGGTGAACCCATGGCACACCATCCCCCACAGACCCTGCCCCACGAGCACTCACACCCGGACGAGTGGCACACGCATTCGGCGGCCGAGGGTGCTCCACAGGCCGAGCACGGCGCGAAGGCCAATCCCGCGGTTCTCGCGATCATCACGGGCGGCTTCGTTATCAGCGTCGGCCTGACCATTCTCCTGAGCGCAATCTATTTCTTCCACTACATGACGCACCAGCGCCAGATCAAGAAGGAAACGACCGTCATGAGCGAGGAGTATCGGGCCTATCGAGCCCAGGCCGACGCCTCGCTCGCCGGTTACGGCTGGGCGGACCCGGCCTCGGGTGTTGTTCGTGTTCCGATTACCAAGGCGATGGAGAAGGTCATCGCCGATTACTCGTCGCCCCAGCACTGACCGAACCGGGATTTCACCGCGGTTCGCCCCGACCCTCTGGGAGCAGACGGGGCTGAGCGCCGAGGAGGCCGTCGAGGGGGCGCTCGAGGGACTGCGCGAGGGGACC
>JAPKGU010000116.1 GCA_026647565.1 Phycisphaerales bacterium
GGGGGCGGCGGCGTAGGCGGTGAGTGGGCGGTGGGTGGGCGGTGAGTGGGGGGGGAGGAGTGTTGGTGGGGGTCAGCAGCCGGTGCCGAAGGAATCGATGAAGTCGAGGAAGTCGAGGATATCGACGAAGGTGTCGCCGTTGACATCGGCGTTGGAGGCGCTGCCGCACGGGGCGGGAGCGTTCTCGCAGGATGCGAAGTCGTCGATGAAGTCGAGGAAGTCGAGGACGTCGACGTCGCCGTCGCAGTTGTAGTTGGCCAGGCAGGTGCGGACGGTGGCGGGGGCGGAGGTGACGCTGCCGCAGCCGTTGGTGACGACGCACTCGTACGTGCCGGCAGTGGCGCTGGAGAGGGCGGGGATGCTGAGCGTGCTGGAGGTGGCGTCCTCGATCTCTTCGCCGTTGTGGAGCCACTGATAGGAGGATGCGCCGGCAGCGACGACGCGGAGCGTGGCCGGTGAGTTGACGCAGCCGCCGACATCACGCGGCTGCCAGACGATGAGGGGCGGGCCGTCGAGCGAGAGCGTGAGATTGGCGTTGACCCAGTCTTCGAG
Source organism: Phycisphaerales bacterium (assembly GCA_026647565.1). GTDB lineage: Bacteria > Planctomycetota > Phycisphaerae > Phycisphaerales > UBA1924 > JAHBWV01. Next base: position 553 of record JAPKGU010000116.1, read on the forward strand.
AGCGCTGCCGCCGTTGTCGGCGGCGAGGACGATCTGATCTCCCGGATCGATCGTGAGGGGTAGGCCGGCCGAAGCGACGAGCGTCTGCGCGGGCGCGAGCTTGGGCACGGTGGTCGCGGGGACGAGAACGGTCGTTGTGGTGCCCTTGACGACGTAGAGACGCACGATGGCGTTGGCGCTGGAGTTGCCGAGATGCTCGACCTCGAGCGTCGCGCCCGTGAGCGTGACGGTTGCCTGGGGCGAGATGATCGCGTGGGCGTCAATCGAAGCGGTGTTGCCGGGGTGGAAGAGGAGCCCCTCGAAGGAGGGCGTGCGCCGGAAGTTGAGGGCCTGGTTTCTGCCGGAGATGTTGGAGTATCGCGGCCCGATGAGCGGGATGAGGAATGCCTGGTCGGGCGCGCCCCACGAGTTCGTGCCGACGGAGAAGTTGAGCAGCCCCACGAGGTCGGCCGCAGTGTCGGAGCGCTGGAAGCGCCACCCGTTCTGCGGATGCTGCGTCGCGCCGAGCGTGGGTGTGCCGACGCGGTCCCACGTGTCAAGGAGCGAGGTCTGATAGACGCACTGGGCGTGCGCGGGGAGCGTCAACAGCACGGACGCAACGGCGGCGATGATGGGTGTCTCTCTCTTCATGCAAGCAGCGTATCCGCCCGCGCGGGCACGGCTCAAGGAGATTGCGCGAGCCGGGCGCAAAGAAACGGCCCGCGGCCGGGTCGGAACGGGGGCGGGAGCGTTGGGGGAGCGCGCCGAGCAGGCGCGTGAAACTGGCGAACCTGTACACTCGACGGGCGCGAGATCGCGGCTGGGCGACGGCCTGTTCATCCGAGGGTTGGGCGAAGTTCGCATTCCCTGCCGCCGGGAGATTCTCAGATGAAGATCGTGAGCTGGCTGCGTGCGGTGCTTCTCTCTCTCGCGGCAGCGGGTGCGGGCGGCGTGGGCGGCGTGGGCGGCGTGGGAGGCGTGGGGGGCGTGGGGGGCGCTCTTCGCACGGTGAACCTCCGCTGCGAGTACATGGTCGATCCGCTGGCCGTCGGGGAGCCGAACCCCCGCCTGACTTGGATCGTCGAGTCCGACGGGCGCGCCCAGGTTCAGACGGCGTATCGGATTCTGGTTGCATCGACGCCGGAGCTTCTGGCGGCGGAGCGTGGCGATCTGTGGGACAGCGGCAGGGTCGAGTCGGGGGCGACGGGGCAGATCGCGTACGCGGGGGCTCCGCTGCGGTCGGGCCAGCGTTGCTGGTGGAAGGTGCGTGCGTGGGATCGTGACGGCGTGGAGGGCGCGTGGAGCGAGCCGGCGCAGTGGGCGATGGGACTGATGGGGGCCGGGGACTGGAGCGCGCGGTGGATCGAGGCGGGGCCGGACCACGCAGACCTGAGGATCGTGCGAGCGGTGTATCACACCATCGATCGTGCGGGTGATGGGCACGCGGGGGAGAGGGTGGAGCGCGACGTCACGGAGGTGGTCGTCGCGCGATACGCCGCGGAGGGCGCTGCGATGCGCGCGACGAATGATGCGCTCGGCGGCGATCCGGCGCGGGACATCAGGAAGTCGCTGCGCGTGGAGTACGAGTGCGCGGGGGAGCGGCGGACGGTTGAGATCGCGGAGAACGCACGGGTGATTCTGCCGGGGGCGTCGCTGCCGCTGCTGCGGCGATCGTTTGTGATCGATGGGGAGGTTGCCGATGCTCGCCTGTATGTGACGGCGCTCGGGGTGTACGAGGTCTCGATCAAACGGGGCACGGGTCGGGGACGGGCATCTCGCGCCGGGGTGGACGGACTATCGGAAGCGCGTGCGGTACCAGGCGTTCGACGTGACGGAGATGGTGCGCGAAGGGGCGAACGCGATCGCGGCGGAGGTCGGGCCGGGGTGGTTCGCGGGACACGCGGGGCTTTTCGGGGCGTTCCAGTTCTACGGGACGTCGCCGGCACTTTTGGCGCAGCTTGAGATCACCTACGCCGACGGGCGGGTCGAACGGGTGGTCACGGACGGGTCGTGGAAGCGCCGTGCCGGGGCGCGGCTGATGGGGGACCTGCTGAAGGGGGAGTGGTTCGACGCGCGGCGCGAGGTGAGCGGATGGAAGGAGCCAGGGTTCGACGACAGCGGATGGGCGGAGGCGACCACGCGCGAGGAGCGGCGCAACCTCGAGCCGCAGGTCTCGGAGCCGATCCGCGTGATCATGGAGTTGCCCGCGATCTCTGTCTCGGAGCCGGCGCCGGGGCGCTGGACGTTTGATCTCGGACAGAACATGGTGGGAGTCGTGCGGCTCTCGCTCTCGCAGCCGCGGGGCACCGCGCTGACCATTCGGCATGGGGAGATGCTGAATCCGGACGGGACGGTGTACACGGCGAACCTGCGGGCGGCGGACTCGACGGATGTGTATGTGTGCGCGGGGAGTTCGGGTCGCGGGTCCGACGCGGAGACGTGGCGGCCGATCTTCACGTTCCACGGGTTCCGCTACGTTGAGATCACGGGGCTCTTGCTCGCGCCGGGCGCGTCGCCCGACCCTTCGATGGTCACCGGTGTTGTGCTCTCATCGGACATGCCCGAGGTGGGGACGTTCGCGTGCTCGGACGAGCGGATCAACAAGCTGCAGGAGAACATCGTCTGGGGGATGCGGGGGAACTATCTCGATGTGCCGATGGACTGTCCGCAGCGGGACGAGCGGATGGGCTGGATGGCGGACACACAGGTCTTTCTGCCAACGGCGGCGATGAACGCGGATGTCGCGGGCTTCTTCACGAAGTGGATGACCGACGTGATCGATGCGCAGCGCGCGGACGGGGCGCACTCGGACGTGGCGCCGGTGATGAGCGGGCTGAGCTACGGCACGCCGGCGTGGGGCGACGCGGGCGTGATCGTGCCGTGGGCGATCTACGAGACGTACGGCGACAAGCGGATCCTGGAGCGATCGATCGACTCGATGATCGCGTGGACGGCGTGGTGCAGGGCGAACAGCACGGGCCTGATCCGCGACAAGACACGGGGGAACGACTACGGGGATTGGCTGTCGATCGATGCCGTTACGCCCAAGGACCTGATCGGAACCGCGTACTTCGCGCACGCCGCGGACCTGACGGCGCGGGCGCTGCGCGTGCTGGGGCGTGACCAGGCGGCGGCGGCGCACGAGGCGCTCTTCGCCGAGATCCGCGAGGCGTTCAACAAGAGGTATGTCGCGGCGGACGGAACGATCCATGGGAACACGCAGTCGGCGTATGTGATCGCGATCCGGTTCGGGCTGCTCGATGCGGCGATGCGCGAGCGCGCCGCGCGGCACCTGGTGGCGGACATCGAGCGGCGCGGCAACCGCTTGTCCACGGGCTTTGTCGGCGTGAGCCACCTGCTCCATGCGCTCACGAGCGTGGGTCGAGATGATGTCGCGTATGCGCTGCTGCTGCAGGATGCGTTCCCGTCCTGGCTGTTCTCGGTGAAGCACGGGGCGACGACGATCTGGGAGCGGTGGAACGGGTGGACCCCGGAGACCGGGCCGCACCCGGACATCGGCATGAACTCGTTCAACCACTACTCGCTCGGGTCGTGCGGGGCGTGGATGTTCGAGCGCCTGGCGGGAATCGGTCGCGAGTCGGGCACGGCGGGGTACCGGCGCATCGTGATCGCGCCCGCGATTCGAGAGGGCCGGCGAGCGGGGATCACGTGGGCCCGCGCCACGCATCGAAGCATCAGAGGAGAGATCTTGAGCGCGTGGTCGAGCGAGCCGGGGCTCGTGAGACTTGATGTGCGGATACCCGCCAACACGACGGCAGAGGTTCGCGTTCCGGCGGGTGCGACGGGCGTATCAGGGGTCACGGAGTCCGGCGGGGCGCTCGCGTCGGCGGTGGGTGTTCGCGTGGTGCGCGAGGAGGCCGGGGAGGTGGTGATGGAGGTCGGGTCCGGCCGATACCGGTTCGAGATCAGAGACTGAGCGCCCGGGTCGGTCGAAATCGGCGGGGGCGCGCCAAAGATAGTGGGTCGCGTTCGGTCCCCGAGGGGCGAGCGCGCGCAGATCGTTGAAGAGCGGCGTGGTCGCGGGAGCGGATATCGATCTCCCGCATGATCTCTTGATCGAATGAGAGGGGCCTTATGCACGACATGCCGCTGCTCAACACGATCGCCGCGGGGTTCGCGGCGGCATGGGTCCTGGGCCTGATCACGCAGCGGATCGGGCTCTCGCCGATTGTGGGGTATCTGCTCGGCGGCGTGCTGATCGGCCCGCACACGCCGGGGTATGTGGGCGACGACACGAGTGCCCAGCAGTTGGCCGAAGTGGGCGTCATCCTGATGATGTTCGGGGTGGGGTTGCACTTCAAGCTCTCGGATCTTGTCAAGGTGCGGGGAATCGCGATCCCAGGGGCGGTGGGCCAGAGTCTCGTGGCGACGGTGCTCGGGATGTTGGTCTTCCACTGGTTCGGCTGGGAGTGGAAATCGGGGATGGTGATCGGTATGGCGATGGCCGTGGCGAGCACCGTGGTGCTGCTGCGTGTGCTGATGGATCGCGAGATGCTCTCGACCTCCCACGGGCACGCGGCAGTCGGCTGGCTGATCGTGGAGGACATCTTCACCGTGCTGGCGCTCGTCTTCGTCCCGTTCCTCGCGGCAGGCTCGGTGCTGCCCGATGGGGGGTCGCACGCCCCGAGCGGCGCCCACGACGTCCAGGGCACGCACGGCGGGGCGCAAGCGGGCGGCGGTTGGATGACCGTGGGCATCGCGGTGCTGAAGCTGGTGGCCCTGGTGGCCATCCTGCTTCTCGCGGGCTCGCGGGTCGTTCCGTGGATCCTGAGACAGGTGGCGCGTCTGCGTTCGCGCGAGTTGTTCACGCTGACGGTGCTCGTGATGTCGATCGCGATCGCGGTCGGATCGGCCACGCTGTTCGGCGCGTCGGTGGCGCTCGGGGCCTTCCTTGCCGGCATGGTGGTGGCGCAGTCTCCGGCGAGCCACCAGGCGGCGGCGGATGCGTTGCCCCTGCGCGACGCGTTCAGCGTGCTCTTCTTCGTGGCGGTGGGGATGCTGTTCGATCCGCGGTTCATCATCGAGGAGCCGCTGATGGTGGCCGGGGCGATCGGGATCGTGCTGATCGCCAAGCCGCTGGCGGCACTCGTGATCGTCGCGACGCTCGGGTATCCGGCGCGCACGGCGCTGACGGTGGCGCTGGGGCTCGCGCAGATCGGCGAGTTCTCGTTCATCCTCGGGCACGTGGCGCATGCGCACGGGCTGATCCCCGAGGAGGGGCGTCAGGTGCTGGTGGCGGCGGCGATGGTCTCGATCACGCTCAACCCGATGCTGTTCGGCTCGATCGATCGGATCGAGCGCTGGCTGCAGGGGCGCCCGGCGCTGTGGCGCATGCTGAACGCGCGGGCCGACCGGCGGACGGGCGCGATCAACGCGCAGGCGGCAGAGGCGATCCGCAGCAACGCAACGGACGAGCGGGCGCTCGCCGTGATCGTCGGGTACGGCCCGGTCGGGCGCGTGGTGGACGCGCTGCTGCGGGACGCGGGGATCCGCACCGTCGTTATCGAGATGAACATCCAGACGGTCGAGACGCTGACGGCGTCGGGCCGCGTGGCGATCTTCGGTGACGCAACGAGGCCGGAGATCCTGGAGCACGCGGGCGTGCATCGCGCCAAGTACCTGGTGATCACGCTGCCCCAGTCGGAGAACCGCAACGACCTCATCCACGCCGCACGCGAGTTGAACCCGGAGATCACGCTGATCGTGCGGGCCAGGTACCTGGCGGAGGGTGACGCGCTGCGCGCCGCAGGCGTCAACCGCATGGTGTTCGAGGAGGGAGAGACGGGCATCGGGATGGCGCGCGAGGTGATGCAGCAGAACGGCACGGACCCGGCGGTGATGGAGCGCATGCTCGATGCGCTGCGCCGGATCTGGAAGATGAAGACGTAGGCGCGGCCGCGCGACGCGCGCCGGAGACTCCTCGCCGCGCGACGCATCGGATCGACGCCGCGCCTCAGTCGCAGCCGCTCCCGAACGCGTCGAAGAAATCGAGGAAGTCGAGGATGTCGACGAGGGTGTCCCCGTTGAAGTCGGCGTCCACTCCGGACGAGCCGGCGCACGGGGCCGGCTGGTTCTCGCACGTGCCGAACGCGTCGATGAAGTCCAGGAAGTCGAGCACGTCCGAGTCGGTGTCGCCGTTGACGTCGGAGGGGCACACGCCGCAGTCCGGGCCGCCAGGGGCGATGAGGATCGCGATTGAGGCGACGGAGCCGCACGCGTTCGCGACCAGGCAGTCGTACAGGCCGGGATCGGCGGTGGTGATGGCGGGGCCGGGGCTCGGGATGTTCGAGCCGTCGCGGCGCCACTGATATGTGAAGGGGCCGGTGCCGACGACGGCCACGGCAAGGGTGGCGGGGTCGGCGGCACAGGTGAACGTCGCGGAGGCGTCGATGGTGACGGAGGGCGTGCAGGATGCCGCGGCATCGAACTCGAACGCGCCCATGTCGACGACGGCGGCGCCGGGTCCGGGCAGGCCTCTGAAGATGCGCGTGTGTCGGTCGAGGTCGAGGGGCGCGTCGGAGGGGACGAAGGCGTTGGCGCCCGTGTCGATGCAGGGTGAGGAGGCGAGGAGATGGACGTTGCCGCCCGGCGCGTTCACCAGCATGGGATTGGACTCGGTGCTGCCGGGATACTTGTCCGGCTCGATGGGATCCTCGCCGGGGTCGGCGGTGAAGAGGAGCTGGATGCAGGAGTTCTCGGCGTCATACGTTCCGGCGACGCCGGTCTTGCGCGGGGAGACGTCCTCGCCGAGGGCGACGTTGCCCCAGACGATCGAGTTGAGGATGAGTCCGTGAGCCGGGAAGCTGGGCATGGTCTCGACGATCGAGACGCCGACGTGCTCGCGTCCGGTGTTGTTCGCGACGGTGCAGTTGATGATCTCCACGTCGGTCCACTGGGCCATGACGCCGGCGCCGCGGCCGCCCTGGGTGACGGATCCGGCGTCGTATGCGAATGCGGTGTTGCCGGTGATGGCGCAGTTGAGCAGCGCCGCGGGATTCCACAGCATGATCGCGGCGCCGTACGCCGCCTGGTTCGAGCGGAACACGCACTCACGGATCAGCACCGCCGGATCGGTGAGGCAGAAGGAGCTGATCGCGCCGCCTCGCGGGATCTCGTACGAGCCGGTGTAGAAGGGCTTGGCGATGTTGGCGCTGAAGACGCTGCTCTGGATGGTGACCGGGAGGGTGGTGGCGAGCTGGATGGCGCCCCCCTGCCCGGTCATGCCGTGCGTGGCGACCGTCATGTTGGATGTGAACGTGCAATCGGAGGCGAAGAGGGCCGTGTCGCCGCCCGCGTAGATGGCGCCGCCGGACCCCTGGTAGGCCAGGTTGTGGTCGAAGGTGCAGTTGGTGATGTCGGCCTGGGTGTTGAAGAGGTAGATGGCTCCGCCGTTTCCGAACGCGGCGAGATTGTCGGAGAAGTCGCAGTCGTTGACGAGGACGGCGGCATCGACGGCGTAGAGGCCGCTGCCGTAGAGCAGAGGATCGCCGCTGGGGGTGCCGGAGGGGCCGTACGCGCCCTTCTCGATGCGGAAGCCGTCGAGCGTGGCGTGGTCGCCGGGCGCGCCGGGGCCGGTGATCATGACCACGTGCCCGGCGTTGGGCGTGTTGAGGCGGACGGTGTACGGCCACCCGAGCGATGAGGACTCGGTGGTGTCGTCGTTGTTGATGTCGCCGGAGAGCACGGTGGGTCGCAGGGCGGGGCGGCGCTGGTCGCGCTCGGTCTCGTTGCCGGCGAAGCCGCCGTAGACGGCGACACCGACCGGGATGACGAAGCTCGAGGACTCGTTCGCGGGTGTGTACCGGCCCTGCGCGACCCACACCTCGTCGCCCGGCGCCGCGAACGCGAGCGCGTCGTCCAGGCGGCGGAAGGCGTCGGACCACGATGCGCCGGTGGACGAACCGCTCGCGCCCGGACGGACGTGGATCACGTCGGCGTTCGCGGCATGCGCGAGCGGCACAAGGATGCTCGCCAGCGCGAGCACGCGTGGCAGTGTTGGCCTGTTCATGTGTTCGCCCTCTCGTTGGGATACCGCTTCGCGGAAGTCAGTCACAGCCGACGCCGAAGGCGTCGAAGAAATCGAGGAAGTCGAGGATGTCAACGGTGGTGTCGCCGTTGAGGTCGGCGTTGCCGACGGACCCGCAGGGCGCACCGAGTCCGTCGCACGCCGCGAAGTCATCTATGAAGTCCAGGAAGTCCAGGACGTCGGGCTCGCCGTCGGCGTTGTAATCCGCCGCGCACGGGGGCGAGAGGCGCTCACCCAGCGTCCGCTGCACCACGCCGTCCGACCACCCGCCAACCGACCACACCTCGCACGGCCCGGTGGTGGCAAGGCCCCACCCTCGGAGCACGTAGGTCGAGCCGGGGATCGCCGGCCCACCCGCCGGGGTCCACGATGCACCGTCAAAGTGATAGATCGTGGCGTTGATCGCGCAGCTCGCCCAGATGTCGCTCGGCGACGTGGCCGCGAACGCGGCGAAGACGCCCGGCGCGCCGGAGTCGACAGACTCCCACGATGAGCCGTTCCAGTGGATGAGCGAGCTGGCGCCGTTGTTGAAGCGGCCGGAGACCCACACGTTGTCGGGCGCGAGCGCGAGCACGGCCTGCGCATCGCCGTCGCCGCCCGTCTCTCCGGGATTGGCAACGCGCGACCACGACGAGCCGTCCCATCGCACGATCAGTGCCCGGTAGGCCCCGGCGATATCCCGCCAGTACCCCACGGCCCACACATTGTCCGGCGCGCTCGCCGAGACGGCGTTCAGCGCGTTCGTCCTGTTCCCCGCGATGGGCACGGGAACGTCGGTCCACGATGAGCCGTCAAAGTGCAGCGCGAGCCCGACCGATGTGGCGCTGGCATCGCCATAGCCCGCCGCCGTCCCGACAACCCAGAGATCATCTTCCGACACCCCGTGGACATCGTGCGCAAAGCCGCCTCGGGCCGCGAATGGGTGGGTGTTCTGGGGGCGCAGCTCGGGCGTCGCCACCCGGTCCCATCCTCCCGCGTGCCGACGAGCCACCAGCGGCATCTGATCGGTGGGATACCCGGTGCGGACGTATCCCACGATCCAGAGGTCCTCGCCCGCGTTCCCGGCGCCCTCGAGCGTCGCAAACGTCCCGAGGGATGAGGTGTTCGGGAGCGAAAGACCCACGAATCCGGTTCCATCCCAGCCCTGCGCCGAGGGCGTTCGCGCGGCCCCGCCCGTGGACCCGTAGCCGACGGCCACTCCCGCGCCCGATCCGGCAAACGCCACATCGATGAGAAGGTTCGAAGACTCTCCGGGATCGACCGTCGGAACGCGACGCCAGTCGGTTGAGCACGGGGGCGTCGCGCCCGCGTTCTGTGCGTGGGCGCCGGCGATCACCGAGAGTGCAGCCGCGAGGGTGAGACCCGTTCGTCCAGACGTGTGTGGCGCTCGCATGGTCTTCACTCCTTCGGGTCGCCCCGTGGCGCGGCAGGTGTGGTCCGGCTCACGGTTCAGTCGCAACCCGTTCCGAACGCGTCGAAGAAATCGAGGAAGTCGAGGATGTCGACGGTGGTGTCCGCGTTGAAGTCGGCGTTCACGCCGCTCGACCCCGCGCAGGGCGCGGGCTGGTTCTCGCACGCGCCGAACGAGTCGATGAAGTCCAGGAAGTCGAGGATGTCCGAGTCGGTGTCGCCATTGACGTCGGATGGGCAGGTCTGTGTCGTGACGCTCAGCACCGCAATCCCGCGGCTGATGCAGCTCATCCAGAGCTCGTACCCGCCGGGGACGTCGCGAACGACGAGTTCCTTGATCTGTGCGTGCGGGAGGCCGCCCCACTGGGGCTCGCCGAAGGAAGGCGCCGGGAAATCGATGACGCTTGTGCCGTCCCAGGCGCACAGGCCGCGGCGCGCGACGAGGTACTCGCTGTCGTACTGCATCCAGAGGCGTCCGTCGGGCGTGACGGCGAGCGGCGAGACGTACTGGCCGGGGAAGGGCCACTCGGGCGTCCCGGCGCGGATGACGGTGTGCTGTCCCGTTGTGGAGTCGACGCGGATGAGCGCGCCGGTCTCGGTGCCGGGCGTCCACGCGCCGATCCATGCGACGCCATCGGGCGCGACGGCGAGCCCTGAGAAGGTGTCGGACTGCGGGTCGAGCTCGGGAAGCTCCTCGAGGAGTCTGGAGAAGCGATAGGTGCCGTCGGTGCGGACGATCTCGTGACTCGCCGCCGCCCAGATGGTGCCCGCGCGTGAGGGATCGGTGTGCATCCATCCCCCCCAGCCGGTGATGCCGAAGGTCTGCCACGCGGTCCCGTTGAAGCGCTTGATGTTGAAGTACTCACCGATGTACCAGAGACGTCCGAGCGAGTCCTCGGCGAAGTCGCGGACGGTGGTTGAGCTCAGGAGGTTCGAGAAGGAGGAGCCGTTCCAGAGACTGACGCCGTTGAACATGGGATTGACGGCGACCTGTCCGTCGGCCCGGATCAGGACGCACTCGCTGTTGTCCGTGGGGAAGGGCCAGTCGTGGCCCAGGCCGTAGTGGAGCTGGTTGAAGCCGGTCCATCGCTGGCCGTCGAAGCTGACCATGCCGCCGGTGCCGGGGCCCGCGTTGGCGCAGGCGTAGACGATGTTGTCGCGGACGTCGAGGTCGTTGTTGAAAGAATCGAAGTTCGCGGAGTTGGTGATGCGGTAGCGTTGCCACTGCCCGGTGACGGGGTCGCGTCGCGACATGCCGCCGACGCCGCTGGCCCAGACGGTGCCGTCGGCGTGGATGGCGACGGCGTAGGTGTCGACAAAGGGACCCTCGCGCCAGACGCCGTAGTCGATCCACGATGCGCCGTCGAACCTCCAGACGCGTCCGGCGCCGTCGGCGAGCAGCGCCTGCCCGCCGGAGAGCGCGCGGAACGCGAGGATGGCGTCGCCGAAGCCGGGGTAGGGCTCCGCGGGAACGAACCACGCGGTCGATGGGAAGGGCGCCTGGCGCGCCAGCCGCAGGGGCATGCCCGGGGTCGTGGCGCGCCGCGCCCACGTGTGTCCCTGCTCGTCGGTGGCGTCCTTGCCGGGCAGTGCCGCGACCTGTCCGGGTGCGCCGGTGTACGTGGGCGTCGACCAGGTCTGCGTCACGCTGTTGAAGTGGCTGAAGTTGCCGTGCCCTTCTCCCGCGGCGATCACGGTGTACGCGGATGGATGCGTCGCGGTCGGCGTGGGACGGATCGTCAGGTTGTCTCGGTCCAGGTCCCACGTGGTCCACTGGTCTGTCGCGGGGTTGTAGCGACTCACGCCGAACCAGCCCCACACGGTCGCGCGCGAGCCGAACCACACGGTGCCGTCGGGGGCGATGTCGACATCCTCGCACCAGCCGCCGGGCATGCCGGAGTTGTTCTCATCGAATCGCCTGAGCGATGCGGGTCCGATGGCGGGATCAAAGAAGAGCGCGCCATGCCCGGTCGCCATCCAGAGGCGCCCGGCGCTGTCGGCCGTGATGTCGGAGACACGCGCGACGCCGGTGTTGTCGGGGTGGCCGATCTCCGGATAGTCAACGTTGGAGATGTTGATCCAGCGGTTCTCGGCGTGGATGAGCTGCGAGGGCCTGCTGCAAGTGGCAGTGTCAGCAACGGAATTCAAGCTGCGCGACGAGCTGTTCACCCTGGTCTCCCTGCAGAATATTCAAAGCGAATTGGAAGA
>JAPKGU010000117.1 GCA_026647565.1 Phycisphaerales bacterium
CCATCACGGCCCCGGCCACCAATCCGATCGACCTCCTCTCCCGCTGGCCGAATCACCCCGAAGCACCCCCGGTCGCCGCCCTCGTTTCGGGCGAATCCGATGCCCCGGACGCCCGCTGGTCCTTGTTCGCACAAGTATCTCAAACATCTGTCATATATGAAGATACGGAGAGGAACCTCCGAGACATCCTCGACGCCGACCGCGCCCGGAACCGGAAATGCTTGTTTCAACAAATAACAGGCGCGCAAGACGTGCCCCCGTTCTCGCCGGGGCGGATCGTCGCGCTGTCGTATGAGTGCGCGCAGGAACTTGAGCCCACCGCCAGACACCGCCCCGCGAAACCGACTGGGGGCCATCCCACCGCCGTTGCCCTTCGATTCGACAACGCCCTCGCCCATGACCTCCGAACAAACACCTGGTGGTCGTTGGGCCTCGACACCGATGCCCCCCCGTGGACGCCGACCCTTGATCGCCGCCCGAGGCCGGGCTCGTTCCGGCTTGGACCCCTCCGGAGCCGTGTCGATCGAGACCGCTTCGTCTCGATGGTGGACCGCGCCAAAGGCCTGATCCGCGCCGGCGACTGCTACCAGGTGAACCTCGCCCACACCCTCGAAGCCGAGTTCGAAGGCGAGCCCCGCGCGCTGCTTTGCGCGCTCCTGGACATCGCTCGCCCCTGGCACGGCGCGTACCTCGAGTTCACCGACGCGAACCTCGAACGCGTCTCCATCTGCTCGGCCAGCCCCGAGCTCTTCCTCCGCTACGACCCCGTCACCCGGCGCGTCGTCACGCGCCCCATGAAGGGCACACGCCCGGTCGATGCACGCGACGCCCGCGCGGATCTCGACGCCTCGGCCAAGGACCGCGCCGAGCTGGCGATGATCATCGACCTGATGCGCAACGACCTCGGACGATCCTGCCGACTCGGCTCCGTCCGCGTCGACGAGCCCCGGCGCATCGAGCCCCACACCGGCCCCGACGGTCGCGGGCTGCTCCAGGCGACCGGCACCGTCTCGGGCATCCTCCGCGCCGATCGCTCTCCCCTCGACCTCCTCACCCACGCCCTCCCGCCCGGAAGCGTCACCGGTGCGCCCAAGATCCGCGCCATGCAGATCATCGACGAACTCGAGCCCGACCCGCGCCGCTTCTACTGCGGCTGCATCGGCCTCATCGGCGACGACGGCTCGCTCCACCTCAACGTCGCCATACGCACCGCCACCATCCGCCCGCGCACGCTCACCTACCCCGTCGGCGCCGGCATCGTCGCCGACTCCGACCCCGAGTCCGAATGGCGAGAGACCCTCGCCAAGGCCTGGCCCATCATGCGCCTGGCGGAACGATCGATCTGAGTCCCGCCGTTCCGTCGCACGCGGACCCGGAGCCGACTCCCCTACGCTCGCACCCATGAACGCCGATCCTTCAAGCACAGGGCCTCGCATCGCCTCCGATGTTGTCGACGTCTACATCTTCCGTCGCCGCCCGACCCGTGCGCGGCTCGACCCCTCCGGCGAGGCCGTCGGCGCCGAGGACGTCGTCGAGATCCTCCAGCTCCGGCGCGCCGCAAGCCCCGATCTCGGCGGCACCCTCGCGGGCACCTGGCAACCCCTCATGGGGCACATCGAATCCGGCGAGACCGCGATCGACTGCGCCTGGCGCGAGCTCGCCGAAGAAGTCGGCCTCACGAAAGACTCGCCCGACCTCCTCGGGCTGTGGGCGCTGGAAGCCGTGCACCCGTACTTCCTCGCGTCGAAGAACGCGATCATGCTCTCGCCGCGCTTCGCCGCCGAAGTCACGAGCGACTGGCACGCGACGCTGAACGACGAGCACGACGCGGTGCGTTGGCTCCGCGCCTCGGACGCGGAGAAGTCCTTCATGTGGCCGGGCCAGCGCGGCGCGATCCGCGAGATCCGACACGAGATCATCAAGCCCGGCTCGCTGTCGGAGCCGCTCCTGCGCCTCTGGCCGCGCGCCGAGTGATCGCCGGACCGATCCGATCATGCCGCGAGTGAGCAAGCGCCGCGCACGCCCGCGCCGAGCCACGGCACCAGCACGCGCCGTCCCGGATAGTCGCGATACGCGCGGAGCGTCGCGTCGATCATCGGCCCCGGCGACATGGTGCCCACGACCAGGACCTCGGCGTCGGCGGGATCGCAGGCGATGCTGACGCCGCTCTCGAAGAGGGCGCGCTCGACGGCCCAGTCGTTCTTGCCGCGCGAGATGATCGCCGCGTTGTGGAACGGGCGGTCCCACATGGCGTGCTGCACCGCGCCGATCGCCTGGGCGGCGCCGGTGAACCGGTCGTGCATCTCGGGGGTCATGGCGCGGCGCGTCTGCGTCCGGATCGTTTGGCGCAGCTCGAGGAGGCCCGCGCCGAATCCTTCCGTCACGCCCTCGCGGGCCGCGATGGTGCGGTATCGTGCGCGCAGGTGGCGCAGCTCGGCGCGTCGCCGGTCCTCCGGGGCGTACCGCTGGGTCACCCACCCGTTGTTGCGGATGAGGCGTCCCAGGATCAGGCCCTTGTCGCGTCCGGCGGTGACCTTGTGGTGTTCCACGTGGAACAGTGGATCGAAGAGGATGCGCCCGCCCATGAGCATGAGGCGTGCGGCGAGGTCGTACTCCTCGGCGTAGTAGTTGAAGGCGGGGTCGTAGCCCCCGGCGGCGAGGAAGGCGTCGCGCCGGAGGGCGGCGCCGCAGCCGATAAAGACCTCTGGAAGTCCGCCATCCTCGCGTCGCTTCTCGGCGGGCAGGTGGATGTCGGCGCTGACAGCCAGGACGTCCTGCGGGACGCGCGCCAGCGCGCGCACGAATGCGTCGGACGTTGGGTTGGAGTCGTCGTCGAGCATGACGATCCAGGACGCGGCGGGATCGGAAGCGTGGGCACCGACGTTTCGTGCCGCGGCGCCGGCGTTCTCGTCGAGCCGGATGAGTCTCACGGGGATGCCGTTCTCGAGTTCGTGCGCGGCGTCGGGCGTGCGGTCGCTGTTGTTGTCGACGACGATGACCTCGGCGCTGTGCGGCGGGAGCGCGCCGAGGGCGGCGAGTGTGCGCGTCAGCGCCTCGGGCCGGTTGCGTGTGGGGAGGACGTACGCAATCGGAGAAGCGGACGCGGCGTTCGCGGAGGGATCAGAGTGACGGTGAGATGAGGTCTTTGTGTTCTGCAATCAGCTCTACGCCTTGACTCGAGTTCTCTTCGCGTTCAAGCCCATCGGTCCCCTCTGCGAACCTCTGATTCCTCTGCGCCCGCTGCGTTCTCTCACGAGGCGCGGAGCGTGGCGCGTCCTGGCGCGTGGATCACTTCGGGCGTTGCGTATGTGAGGTGGGCGTTGTGGACGCGGACGACGGTCTGTCTGACGTCGGTTGCGGAGATGGGCACGTTTCCGATGCGCTGGGCCTGGCACGAGGCGGCGCAGGCGCCGAGGAATGCGGAGGCGAGGAGCGAGCCGCCGGCGGCGAGGGAGAGTGTTGCGGCGGTGAGGAGGGAGTCGCCGCAGCCGAGCGGATCGATGGCGAAGGGAGTGAGTGCGGGGACGTGCTCGGCCTTGAGTCGATGGAGCCAGGCGTCGTCGGCGGTCTCCTGGACGTCGTGGAGCCGATCGAAGGCGATGAGTCCTTCGGCGCCCATGGTGACGATCGCGCGTCGGGTGTCGGTGTCCTGGAGGAGTCGCCAGGCGACGAGGGGGAGGCCTTCGGCGTGGAGTCGGAAGGCGTCGCGGACCTCGGACTCGCTTGGGCAGAGGAGGTCCATGGAGCGCATGGCGGTGAGGGTGCTGCGGCGGCCGCTGACGTCGCCGCTGAGGATGGCGGCGTGCTCGCGGAGGGCGTTGCACATCCTGTGGAGTGCGGCTGGTGTCATGAGTCCGAGTCCGAAGTCGGCGATGACGGCGGCGTCGCAGCCGCCCCCGGCGCGGGCGGCCTCGGTGGCCATGCCGATGAGGGCGGCCTGCTCCGAGGCATCGAGGACGTACGGCTCGACGAGGTCAAGTTTCATGACCTTCTGAGCGCCGACGAGGAAGCGCTGCTTCTCGGGCGTGGGGGTGCGTGTGGTGAGTGCGCGGACCTCGACGCCTTCGGCGACGAGTCGGCGGCGGAACTGGTGGGACTGCTCGGAGTCATCGAGAGCGGTGACGAGGGTGGGCCTGGCGCCGAGTGCGGCGGCGTGGCGGGCGATGATGGCGGCGCCGCCGTCGTAGTGCCGGTTCTCGAGGGGCCTGAGAGTCATGATGGGGCTTTCGCCCGCGATATCGGGTCGGTCGCAGAGGACGTAGGTGTCGAGGATGGACTCTCCGACGACGACGAGGCGCTTTCCTCGCATGCGCGAGAGGAGGGAGAAGAGCTCCTGTCCGGCGAGTTCGGGCGAGGCGGCGAGTTGGCTGAGGCGCTGGTGGAAGGGATCGACGGACTGCTCCATCGCGTTGATGAGGGCAGTGGAGGAGAAGACAACATCGCCCGAGGAGAAGACGACCCGGCCTCCGTGGCGTTCGACGGCATCGCGTTCGGCGAGGAACCGGGGATCGTTGTTGAACTCGTACTCGCGTCCCTTGACGTAGATGTCGGGGCGGACCTCGGCGAGGAGCTGGGTGGCGGTGGGTCGGTGCTCGATGTGGACCCAGTCGACAAAGTCGAGGGCGGCGAGGTTCTCGGCGCGGAGTTCCTCCGGGATGAGGGGTCGCCCGACACCCTTGTTGACTCCGGAGTCGCCGGTGACGGAGACGAGGAGGATCTCTCCGAGCGCCTTGGCCTGTCGGAGGTGCCTGACGTGTCCGGGGTGGACGATGTCGAAGCAGCCGTGGCAGTGGACCACGCGGCGGCCGGCGGCGCGGGCGAGGTCTCGGCGCTCGAGCAGGGCGTTCTTGTCGAGGATCTTGAGGCCGGGGTCGATGGGCGTTGCGGACATGGAGGGTGTTATCGGCCGGTCCCGGTCAGAAGGTGAACCCGACGGCCCAGAGGAGGGAGGGAAGGGGAGAGGTCGAGGCCGCTGCCGCGGGCGGGTTTGTGGGGATCGGGAGGTGGCGGCTGGGGTCGACGTTGCGGGTGGAGGGGCGCCGGGGCGGCGGCGACCCGCGTGGGGGGCGTCCCGCTAGACTCTCCGCTGCATGAGCAGTTCTTCCTCAACTTCGCGGGCCGGTGAGCAGGGTCCGTCGTTCCGCTACACGCCAGCGCTTGCGAATGAGATCGAGGAGAAGTGGCAATCGTGGTGGGATTCCCACGGGACGTTTGTGCAGCCGAACCCCGGCGAGCCGGGCTTTGACGGTTCGCGGCCGAAGTTTTTCTGCATGGACATGTTCCCTTACCCGTCGGGAGCGGGGCTGCACGTGGGGCACCCCGAGGGGTACACGGCGACGGACATCATCAGCCGCTACAAGAGGATGAAGGGGTGCAACGTGCTGCACCCGATGGGGTGGGACGCCTACGGGCTTCCTGCGGAGCAGCACGCGATCAACACGGGGGAGCATCCGGCGGCGTTCACGCGGAAGACGATCGACACGTTCCGGCGTCAGCTCAAGCGGTTCGGGTTCTCGTACGACTGGACGCGGGAGTTCGCGACGATCGACGAGGGGTACTACCGGTGGACGCAGTGGATCTTCCTGCGTCTGTACAACGCGTGGTACGACGAGGACCAGCGGCGGGCGCGGCCGATCGCGGAGCTGGTGGCGGAGTTCAAGGCGGGGAAGCGGCCCCTGAGGTACAACTCGAAAGCGGCGGAGTATGCGCACGCGCCCGGGGTGACGGCGCAGACGGTGGCGGGTCCGTGGGAACAGGTGGACTACGAGACGCGGCGGTCGGTCGTGGACAGTTACCGGCTGGCGTACGTGTCCGAGCAGCTGGTGAACTGGTGCCCGAAGCTGGGGACGGCGCTTGCGAATGAGGAGGTGATCGACGGGCGTTCGGAGCGTGGGTCTCACCCGGTGGTTCGGAAGCCGCTGCGTCAGTGGATGATGCGGATCACGGCGTACGCGGATCGTCTGGTGGAGGACCTTGCGGACGTGGACTGGCCGGAGTCGACGCGATCGCAGCAGGCCGAGTGGATCGGGCGGAGCGAGGGAGCGGAGATCGACTTCCCGCTGCTGGATCCGGACAAGTCGGTGACGCGGACGCTGCGGGTGTACACGACGCGTCCGGACACGATCTTCGGCGCGACGTACATGGTGATCGCTCCCGAGCATCCGCTGGTGGCGTCGGCGCTCGAGGAGGGCCGTCCGGAGACGGACGTGGAGGCGGTGGAGGCGTATGTCGCGCGGGCCAAGTCGCGGTCGGACGTTGATCGTCAGGCGGACGCCAAGACCAAGACGGGGGTGTTCAGCGGGATCGTGGCGATCAACCCGGCGACGGGCGAGGAGATTCCGGTCTGGATCGCGGACTATGTGCTGATGGGGTACGGGCACGGGGCGATCATGGCGGTGCCGGCGCACGACGAGCGTGACTTTGAGTTCGCGAGGGCGTTCGGCCTGCGGATCCGGGACGTGGTGCTGTCGCGCGTGCACTGGGCGATGGCGTACTTTGCGCGGCACGCGACGGAGGAGGAGCGCGGGGGCAACGGGTGGTTGGCGCACCTTGCGGACTTCCTCGGGCTTGTGACGAGCACCAACGCGGAGCCGGATCACATGCCGGCGCTGCTGGAGCGGGCCCGCGCGACGAGGCCCGAGACGGGCGCGGGGGGCGGTGATGCGGGGGTGGGCAGGCGTGGCGCGACGCAGGGCGAATGGCTGGAGACGATCGCGTCCATGGGGTTTGGTTCATTCGACGACCTGCGCGACGCGTTCGCGCGGGGGACGATCGTCGAGCGATTCGGGATCGCGTACTCGGGGGCCGGGCACGCGATCAACTCGGCGAACGACGGGGTGTCGCTGGACGGGCTTTCGACGGCGGAGGCCAAGCAGCGGATCATCGCGTGGCTGGAGGAGAGGGGGATCGGTCGGCGGAAGGTGAACTACAAGCTGAGGGACTGGCTGTTCAGCCGGCAGAGGTACTGGGGGGAGCCGTTCCCGATCGTGTACGACGAGCGTGGGTTCCACTTCCCGGTGGACGAGTCGAAGCTACCGGTGACGCTTCCGGCGCTTGAGGACTTCAAGCCGGAGGAGTCTCTGGACCCGCAGCCGCTGCTGGCGAAGGCGAAGGAGTGGGTCCGGACGACGGCGTCGGAGGTGGGCGTCGGGGAGCTGCCGCCGGATGCGATCATGCGTCGGGAGACGAACACGATGCCTGGCTGGGCGGGGTCGTGCTGGTACTACCTGCGCTATTGCGACGCGAAGAACGGCGGGCGGTTTGTGGGGCGTGAGGCGGAGCGTTACTGGATGACGGGGCGGGCGGGTGGTTCTGGGGCGTCGGATGTGCCGCGACCGATCGGGGGGGTTGACCTGTACATCGGCGGCAACGAGCACGCGGTGCTGCACCTTCTGTATGCGCGTTTCTGGCACAAGGTGCTTTTCGACCTTGGGGACGTGTCGACGCCGGAGCCGTTCCAGAAGCTGTTCCACCAGGGCTTGATCACGAGCTACGCGTACCAGCGGTCGGACAAGACGCTGGTTGCGGTGGACGTGGTGGACAACAGGGGGACGGAGGAGAAGCCGCGTTACTTCGCACGGGATACGGGTGAGGAGGTGGCTCAGATCACGGCGAAGATGTCCAAGTCGCTGAAGAACGTGGTGAACCCGGACGACGTGATCGCGGACTACGGCGCGGACACGTTCCGCCTGTACGAGATGTACATGGGGCCGCTGGAGGCCTCGAAGCCGTGGAACACGCGGGACATCTCGGGGCTGTTCCGGTTCCTTCAGCGTCTGTGGCGGCTTGCGGTGAGCGAGGAGACGGGGGAGCTTCGGGTGGCGGGCGGGGCGTCGGAGGCGCACGGGGAGATCGAGAAGCTGCTGCACCGGGCGACGGTGCGTGTGGAGCAGGCGATCGAGAAGCTGTCGTTCAACACGGCGATCGCGGCGTTGATCGAGGTGGTGAACGCGGCGACGTCGAGCGTGGGCGCGGAGAACGGGCCGGGGCTGACGCGGGGGCAGCTGGAGCGGCTGTCGCTGGTGCTGTGCCCGTTCGCGCCGCACGTGGCGGAGGAGTTGTGGTCGAGACTTGGTCGCGAGGGGGCATGCTCTCTGGCGGCGTGGCCGGGGGTGGACGAGTCGCTGCTTCGGGACTCGGAGGTGGAGTTGCCGGTGCAGGTGCAGGGGAAGGTGCGTGCTCGGATCCGGGTGTCGGCGGACGCGGACGATCCGACGGTGACGGCGGCGGCGCTGGCGGAGCCGAAGGTTGCGGAGCTGCTGGGCGGGCGGGCGCCGAAGAAGGTGATCGTGGTGAGGGGGCGGATGGTGAACGTGGTGGTGTGAGGCGGGGGCGGTGTGAATCTTCGTAAAGATCGCGCAAGGGCTTGTCGGGACTGGGAATCCGAGTATGCTTTCTCTTTGGCGGCGCCGTTCCCGGTGCATCGCTCTCCAGAGCGGTGATGCGGCGCTCCAGCGCACCACGTGCTTTGCTCTGGAGAGCGGAGCGACCTGGAAGCCAGTCGATGTCGAGCGTTTCTGCGCCGCGTAACACGTTTCTTCATGGCCGCTGGACCGTGGATGACTCATCCGCGCTGTACGGGATTCCCGACTGGGGGAAGGGGTACGTGCGGACGACGCCCCTGGGGACGCTGGCGGTGACGCCGGACAAGGACCCGGGTCGGCAGATCGATCTGTTCGAGCTTGTGCAGGGTCTTCGGGAGCGTGAGATCCACACGCCGGTGGTGATCCGGTTCACGGACATGGTGCGTCACCGGTTGACGGAGATGCGTCAGGCGTTCGACGCGGCGATCAAGGAGCACGAGTACCAGGGGTCGTACTGCTGCGTGTATCCGATCAAGGTGAACCAGCAGCGTCAGGTGTGCGAGGAGATTCGTGACATCGGCGCGACGCTGAACTTCGGCCTGGAGGCGGGCTCGAAGCCGGAGTTGTGGGCGGTGCTTGGGATGACGACGAAGCCGGAGCACCAGGCGATGCCGATCGTGTGCAACGGCTTCAAGGACAACGAGTTCATCGAGACGGTGATCCTTGCGACGAAGCTGGGGCGGCACATCATCCCGGTGGTGGAGCGATTCAGCGATCTTGAGCTGATCGTGAAGCACGCGAAGCGGTATGGGGTGCGGCCGCGGATCGGCGTCCGGATCAAGCCGAGCAGCCCTGGGAAGGGGAAGTGGGAGGACTCGTCGGGGATCCGGTCGAAGTTCGGTCTGTTTGTGTCGGAGCTGCTGCAGGCGCTGGACTATCTGAAGCAGCACGACATGGCGGATTGCCTTCGGATGATCCACTTCCACATCGGCTCGCAGGTGTGCGACATCCGTCAGCTGAAGAACGCGGTGAACGAGCTGGCGCACATCTACACGGAGCTGAAGAAGCTGGGTGCGGGCCTGGACACGATCGACATCGGCGGCGGCCTTGGCGTTGACTATGACGGCTCGCAGTCGGCGTGGGCGAGCAGCATCAACTACACGGTGGCGGAGTACGCGTCGGACGTGGTGTACCGGATCCGCCAGGCGTGCGACGCGTCGGGTGTGTCGCACCCGCGGATTCTGTCGGAGTCGGGTCGCGCGATGGTTGCGTATTCGAGCGTGCTGGTGTTCGACGTGGTGGGGAAGAGCCGATTCGCGTCGGACCCGAAGCTGGATGAGATCAAGCAGCTGCTGGCGAAGGAGGAGGAGCCGCCGCAGCCGGTGACTGATCTGGTGGATTCCTTCGAGCGTCTCTCCGACCGGAACATGGTGGAGGTGTATCACGACGCGGTGCAGGCGCGTGACGAGGCGCTGTCGCTGTTCAATCTCGGGTACATGTCGCTGACGATGCGTGCGAGCGCGGAGCGGCTGTTCTGGGCGATCGGTCGGCAGATCCTGTCGCGGAGCCAGCGTCTTGGGGAGCTGTCGGAGGATCTGCAGAACCTGCCGGAGCTTCTGAGCGACATCTATTACTGCAACTTCTCGCTTTTCCAGTCGATGCCGGACTCGTGGGCGATCGACCAGCTGTTCCCCGTGTGTCCGATCCATCGGCTGCACGAGGAGCCGACGCGTCGGGCGGTGCTGGCGGACATCACGTGCGACTCGGACGGGAAGATCGACCACTTCGTGGACAAGCGGGACGTGAAGAAGATCCTGGAGCTGCACGAGATCAAGGACGACGAGCCGTACTACCTGGCGGTGTTCCTGGTGGGGGCGTACCAGGAGGTGCTCGGGGACCTGCACAACCTTTTCGGGGACACGCACGTGGTGCACGTCTCGTTCGACGACACGCCGGGGGCTGACAACTGGGACATCGACGAGGTGATCGAGGGCGACACGGTGAAGGAGGTCCTCGGGTACGTGCAGTTCGATCACGAGGATCTTGTGCGCGACATGCGCAGGGACGTGGAGCGGGCGGTGAAGGCCGGGACGATGTCGGTGGCGGAATCGCAGAACCTTCTGAAGTTCTATGACCAGGGGATGGAGGGGTACACGTACCTGGAGGGGTGAGCGGGGCGTGTGGGCCTGAAGCTCGGCGGGTTTGAGGTTCAGCGGGAGTGGCGTTCGAAGTTCGGCGGGGCTTCGCCGAGGTCGAGGGCGGCGTTGCGCTCGCGCTCGGTGATCTCGGCTCGGACCTTGTCCTCTTCGAAGCGGGCTCGCTTTGCGTCGTCGGCGCGTCCGGTCGCTTCATAGCAGTCCGTCAGGAGGACGCAGGCGTCGAGGAAGTTGCGATCGGACATCGCATCTTCCTTTGGCGTCCGGATTCGGATGACCTCCTTTGCGTCAATGAGTGCTTCCTCCGGACGTCCCTGCTTGAGCCGGAGCCGGGCGCGCGCCTCCAGGCACTTGGCGAGGCGTGCTGGATTCTGGTCTCGGGCGAGTTCGGTGTGGCTCTTGCTGATCAGGCGTTCGGCGGTTTCGAGATCGCCCTTGCCGATGAGGACTCTCGCGTACTTGTACTCGTACTGGGCGAGTCGAATGGCTCCCAACTCCTCCAGGAGTGCCTCGTCGATCGCCTGCTTGAAGTGCGGGATGGCTTCGTCGTATCGACCGAGGTCACCGAGGACGACCCCAATCTCGACGCGCTGCCGGTGGGGAATCGGCATCTGCTTCTCCTTGAGCGAGCGCGTCATGGCTTCGTAGACGGCCCATGCGTCGGATGTCCTCCCCGCGTAGCGGAGCGCCTCGGCGTGCGACTCGTAGGCCTCCGGGAGGGCGCTTCTCGCGGCCTTCGCGTCCGGCGCCTGAGCCAGCTGCTCGAGTTCCTTGATCTGAGCGGCGGTCTCGGGGATGTTTGCCGAGTACCGGCCGAGCAATCGATGCTGCGTCGTGATGATGTTCCTCAGGCGAATCCCCTCGACGACGTCGGGATTCGCCTGTGCGTTGTTGGATCGGATCGCGTTGCGGTACTCTTCGATCGCGCCGTTGGGATCACCGAGATGGCCGCGCCAGTCGCCGAGATGGGCGAAGTGTCTGACGAGGTCGGGCGAGCCCTCCCACTCGTGCTCGCGGATGATCGCGATGGTGCGGTTCATGATGCGGATGGCGTCCTTCCAGCGGTCGAGAGCGCCGAGGGCGACGGCGGCATCGGCACACGCCCTGGCGAAGGCAAGGCGTTCCTCCGGGTTCTTGCCCGGCACGGGTCCGTCGGCGAAGTGCTCGGTGAGTTTGGTCGCAATCTTCTCGATGATCTCGCGGTCTTTGTCGTTGTTGGGGTCGAGCTTGTCCTTCATCTGATCGAGCAGGAAGTTGGCAAGGCCGCTCGACTGCTTGCCGAACTCGCCGGCGACCTTTCGTGATTCCTCGGCGTTCAGGCGTTCTCGTCTGCTCTCGCGTTCCTTGTGGAAGGCGAAGGCGGCGAGGGAGGCGGAGACGAGGAAGGCGAGGGCGAGGATGGCGATGATCCTGGCGATGCGAGCGCGTTTGCGTCGGGCCTCAGCGTCGTCGCGATCGATGTGTGCCTGGACGAAGTCGCGGACCTCCGGGGGGACGTGGAGTCCGCCGGGCTTGGCGATGAACTCCTTTGCGGTGGCGAGGCGTGAGCCATGGAGGGTGAGGTCGTCGTGGCGATTGCCGCCCCTGGTCCAGTGCTCGGCGGCCTCGGTGAGGAGCCGGAGGTGCCGGAGCATGGCCTGTCGGTGCTCGATCCAGCTGGCGAGCGACTGCCACTC
>JAPKGU010000118.1 GCA_026647565.1 Phycisphaerales bacterium
GCGCGAACAACGCGAACAACGAGAGCACAAACGCCGGCGCCGCCGTGTTCCCCCCGTGATACGCCCCTTGGAAGAGCGGCGGCGTCAGCCCGCCCCATTCACGAACCAGCACCGCCAGGATCCCGCACGGCAGCGCCGCCGCCGCCACCGCGACGCCGACCCGCCCCAACCCGAGAAGCTGCTCGCCACGAAACAGCGCCGGCACATCCCACGCAAGCCGATCCGACATCGCCCCATCCCCCGACCCCCGATCCCGCGAACCCAGATATGCCGCCGTCCAAACCGGTGCCAGCACCCACAGATGGATCTGCCGCGTGTACACCAGCGCGCCGGTCACGACCATCACGCCGATCAGCGGCACCACCCCGACCCGCCACCGCAGCGACATCCACACGACAGCCACCACCCCGAGCCACGCCGCGTTATCCGGCAGCAGCCATACCGCGGGAAAGAAGAGATACATCGATCCGGCCAGAGGTAGCATCAGCACCACCGTCCGCCGCACTCCCAGCCGCCCGCACGCGACGAACCCCACAAGCCCGAAGAGCCCTGCCGAGAAGAGCGACGCCAGAAGCTGCAAAGTCTGCCGCTCACGCCCGAGCACCTGCGCCGCAGCCGCCAATGCCAGGTGATACCCCGGCGACGTCGCGGAGAGATAGTCCGATGTGTTCGGATCCGGCCACTGCTCCGCAAACCGCACGATCGCCGGCTCGTGATAGTTGAGCTGATCGTGCGCCCCGCGCCCATCGAGCGCCCCGCCGAGGATCAGCACCCACGACGGAACGATCACGAGCAGCGCCGCAACCAACGTCCCCAACATGCGTGTCGGGAACGAAACGAGCGTGCCACGTTCGGGATGAAGAGGCGAATCACCAGCAATGGATGCCGAGTCCGACGCCATGCCGGTACTCTATCGAACGGACGACCGATCGTTGTGGAGGGTCTTGGCCATACTCGACGCACCATGTGGCTTGCCAATACCGCGACATGGACGGGCCTTCGCTGTCAGGGCGATGCTGAAGAACTTCTTTGGTGGCGCCGCTTCGGCGCCCCGACATGGGATGGCCTCGACGCGGCGGGTGACGTGGACAGGATTGACCGGGAACATCTCGAAGCGGCCATCCGCTGGCGCGAACGCCAGGACATGGAAGCCGGTAGAAGGTGATCCCGGCCGGCGCGCCAGCAAGTCGTCCTCGGCTCGCCCGATCGGCCAGATCCCGTACACTCTGCCCAGCGGTCACCCATCGCCACGCGCGATCAGGTGATCGGCTGGGACACCCGCATGGACGAAGCGTCGGCACACGATACCCAAGCGCCCCCTCGCCGGGGCCTCCGCGCGTTCATCAAGCTCGCACGCCTCCACCAGTGGGGCAAGGGTGTGTTCGTGCTCGTCGGTCCCGTGTACGGCACCGCCGCCGGCCAGTCCATCGAGTGGCTCGCCGTGGGCCTTGCGTTCTTCGCGTTCGGTTTCGCCTCAAGCGGGTGCTATGTCTTCAACGACATCAGTGACGCGGAGTCGGATCGCCACCACCCGCGGAAGCGCCGTCGTCCCATCGCCTCGGGCGCGATCTCCGTGCCGGTGGCACGTCTCTTCGGTGCGGCGATGTTTCTTTCGTCCGTCGCGTGTCTCGCGGCCTTGTTCGGCGTGGCCGGCGAGGGTGGCGCGCTCTGGACCGCGCTCGCCGCGATCGGCTACACCCTCAACGTCAGCGCGTACACCCATCTGTTCAAGCACCACATCATCGCCGACGTCGTGAGTCTGGCGATCGGCTTCGTGCTCAGGGTGCTCGGCGGATGCGCAGCCGCGGGCATCGAGCCGTCGACATGGCTTCTCAACTGCACCCTCTTCGTCAGCATGTTCCTGGCTTTCGCGAAGCGCCTCGGAGAGCGCCGCACCATGGACCCCGGCGAGGCGCACAAGGCCCGGGGTGTCCAGCTGGTCTACACCGACGACCTCCTCCGGATGGCCGTCGTCGTCACCGGCGTCGCGTCCCTCCTGACGTACGCGGGCTACGTGCAGGCCCAGGCCCAGTGGTACACGCATGGCTTCAACCTCCTCTGGGTCACCATCCTCCCCGCAACCTATGCACTCCTGCGGTGTATCGTGCTGGTCGAACGCGGCGACTACGACGATCCGACCGAACTCGCCACCCGGGATCGGGCGTTCCAGGTCGCCGGAGTCGCGTTCGTCGCTCTCACGGCCGTCGTTGTGCTCTGGTGGCGAGTGCCATCCACCTGACGGCAACCGGCCAAGTACCCCGCCGCTTGACGCCGGACCGCTCGTCGCGTCAACTGGCGGGCCCGGGGAGGCCGCCGCACAACGCGGCGATCACGGCCCGACCCGGGTCGATCCCGATCTGTTCCGCACGGGCCGAACGCCCGTCACGAAGGAGTTTGGAATGACCAGCCGCACGATTCTGAACCGTTCGCTCGCCACCGCACTCGGCCTTGTGTGCGTCGGCAGCGCCTTTGTCATGTCCGCTCAGGGCGGGCCGGTCGAGCCGCCCGCCGACCCGGCGCAATCGGTTGGCCAGCCCACCGCCGCCGACGTGCCCACCCCCGATCAGATCCGGGCCATGCTCGGAGCGCGTGGTGGGGCCGGGGGGGACAACGCGCCCGACGACGGGCTGAAGCCCTTCGCCGAAGTCTCCAAGGACTTCAAGGAGGTCCCCGCGGGCGACGGCGAGACCCCGTTCCTTCGAATCTGGAAGCGTGACAAGGACCAGCAGCTGCTCGCCGAGCTCCCGCGCGGCTGGGAACGTCAGAGGCACTACCTTGCCATGACCGTCTCCGGCGGCGACATCTGGGCGGGCCTTCAGGGCGGGTCGAGGTACGTCTACTGGAAGCGGTTCGACAACCGCATCGCGCTCATTGCGCCGACCACCGACACCCGGTCCACCGGTGACCAGGAGTCCAAGGCCTCCGTCAGCAACATCTTCACCGACCGTGTGATCGTCGACGTCCCGATTCTCGCCACCGGCCCCTCCGGCCAGCCCGTGATCGACCTCGATGGGCTTCTCATCGGCGAGGGGTCGAAGTTCTTCGGCAGTGCCATGGCCAGCGCCAACACCCGGCTCGCGACCGTCCGCACCGTCAAGGCCTTCAGCGAGAACGTCGAGATCGATCTCGAGGTTCCTGTCGCCGGCGGCGTGCTCAAGCGATTCCACTATTCGTTGTCACTCCTGAAGGAGAACCCCGCCTTCAAGCCGCGGGCCGCGGACGAGCGCGTGGGCTACTTCACCACGTCCTACCGCGACCTGGGCAAGTTCAAGGAAGCCGACAAGTGGGTGCGCTACGCCAATCGCTGGCACCTCGAGAAGGCCGACCCCACCCGCAAGCTCAGCCCGCCGAAGAAGCCCATCATTTTCTACGTCGAGCACACCGTGCCGATCCGCTATCGCCGCTGGGTCAAGGAGGGTGTGCAGTACTGGAACAAGGCCTTCGAGCAGATCGGCATCATCGACGCCATCCAGGTTGAGTATCAGGACGCCTCCACCGGCGCCAACATGGACAAGGACCCGGAGAACGTGCGCTACAACTTCATCCGCTGGCTGTCGAACGACATCTCGACGGCTATCGGGCCGAGCCGCGTCAACCCGTTGACGGGCGAGATCCTCGATGCCGACATCGTTCTCACCGACGGCTGGATCCGCGTCTTCTGGTACCAGGCCAACGAGTACCTCCCGCAGATGGCGATGGAGGGCTTCAACCCCGACCTCATGGCCTGGCTCGAGGCCAATCCGCGCTGGGACCCGCGCGTCCGGCTCTCGCCCACCGCCGAGCAGGACCGCATGCTCCAGGAGCGGGCCAGACGCGGCGTGCTTGCCTATGGCGGCCACCCCGTCGCCAATGTCGACGCCTCGCTCTACGGCGACGATGAGTTCGACGGCCTCGTCGGCACCAACGTCCAGATGAACGGCATGTGCATGGCCGGCGTCGGCAAGGCCTTCGACATGTCCCTCATGCGCATGCAGATGGAACTCGACGGCACGCTCGCCGGCGCCCAGCCCGAAGAGAAGCCCAAGAAGTCCCTCGCGGATCTCCCGCCGGAGGTCCAGGAGATGATCAAGGCCCGCATCGCTCAGGCGAAGGCAGAGGGCAAGGAACTCCCGCCCGAGGTGCTCGCCCTCGTCGGCGATGAGGCCCAGCCCGAGCCGGAAGCCCCCAAAGCGGATGACAAGCCGAAGCAGGAGAAGTCCGACAAGGAGCCGAAGAAGGACGAGGACATGCTCGACGGCATCCCCGAGTGGTTCGTCGGGCCCGCGCTCGCAGACCTGGTCGCCCACGAAGTCGGACACACGCTCGGCCTCCGCCACAACTTCAAGGCATCCTCGGTCTACTCGCTTGAGCAGATGAACAGCGAGGAGTTCAAGGGCAAGAAGACCTGGGCCACCTCCGTCATGGACTACACCCCGGTCAACATCAACATGGGCGACGGACCCGTTCAGGGCGACTACTCGCCCATCGCCGTCGGTCCGTACGACATGTGGGTGATCGAGTACGGATACGGCTTCGGCGACCCCAAGAAGGTCCTCGCACGCGCCGGCGAGCCGGAACTCGTCTACGGCACCGATGAGGACACATGGGGCTCCGATCCGCTCGCACGCCGCTATGACCTCGCGTCCGATCCGCTCGACTTCGCCAACAGCCGCATGCGCCTCACCAAGCAGCAGCGCGCCGACATCCTCACCAAGTTCGTCAAGGACGGCGACTCCTGGTCCAAGGCCCGGCGCGGCTACGGCATCACCCTCTCCACGCAGACCCAGATGCTCTCCATGATGGCCAACTGGGTCGGCGGCTGCTTCATCAGCCGCGACAAGAAGGGTGATCCCCTCGGCAAGGACCCCATCATCCCCGTCCCTGCCGATCGCCAGCGCAACGCCCTCAAGTTCGTCATGGAGAACGCCTTCCGCGACGAGGCCTTCGGCCTCACGCCCGAGCTGCTCACCAAGATGTCCCTCGACAAGTGGCTCGACGCGGGCGGCGGCGCCTCGGCCGTCGAGGACGTCCCCTACCCCGTCCACGACCGCATCATGGGCATCCAGGCCTCCGTGCTCACCATGCTCATGAACCCCATCACCCTCCAGCGCGTCTTCGACAACGAGCAGCGCGTCCCCGCCGACCAGGACATGATCACCCTCCCGGAAGTCATGAACGCCGTCACCGGCGAGATCTGGAGCGAGGCCTACGCCGGTAACTCCGGTGGCGACTTCACCGATCGCAAGCCCATGGTCTCGTCGCTCCGCAGGAATCTGCAGCGCGAGCACGTCGAGCGTCTCATCGACCTCTCCATGCCTGGGGCGATCGCGACGCCGGCGTCGCGCGCGATCGCAACCCTCGCGACCGCCAAGCTCCGCGAGCTCGAGAGTCGCCTGGATGTTCTGACCAAGTCAAAGATGGACACCTACACATCCGCACACTTCTCCGAGACCCGTCTCCGCATTCAGAAGGCCCTCGACGCGCAGTTCATCTACAACGCCGACCGCATCGGAGGCGGCGCTCCCCGCGTCATCCTCTTCGGTAAGGACGGCGAAGAGGGCGGTAACTAAGCTCTACTCAGCACTCAGCACTCACACCGAACCCAGGGATGAACTCCCTGGGTTCTTTCTTTGGTGGCGTGATGACACCTACCTGACGCCATTGCTGCCGGGAGGCATGCCTGCTCGCAGAGCAGGCATGTCGGAAACCACATGTCGGGTGCCACCAGTTCCCGGCCCGCTCTGGGGCCGGAACTCGTGCTCTTCGTGCCACTGGCTGCTTGCCAGCCAGTGCGCTCCATCCCGAACCGCGAACGTGAGTGAGCGGACTCTTTCTGCTGTTCAACTTCATTGACTCACTCGGCGTAGTCCATCGGATCGAGCAGCACCGGCCACTTGACGCCATGCCGATCAGCCGCGTGCACGATCGCTTCGTGCAGCTCTTTGAAGCGAGTGATCGTGCAACTCGATCCGTCGAGCACAAACCAGAAGGCCTCCGTCTGGTCGCCGATGAGCACGAACTCGCACGCGCCGCACCAGACATCGCCGACATTCGCGAGCCCGACCACGCCCGGACTGAGGAAGACCGAGGACGGCATCTTGCTCAGATCCGAGCAGTCACTCTGGATCGGGAGCACGATCCTGCCGCTTCGATCCGCGATCCGGCTGACGAGACCAACCTCAATGTACAGTCGATAACCGCAGGGCAGTTCGACAACTCCGAGTGAACCTGCCGCACGCGGCGCCGGCGCCGCTCCTCCCGTCGTGCATTGGCGCAGCGCCAAAAGAGCCGCCATTCCCGTGATCGGGACAACGATGAGCAGCGCCCAGATGACCAAGCGATGTCTCAGCGAATGTACCACTACGACGCGCCGCCTTGCTCACCCGAGGAAGTGGGCCCCGTCGGCGGCACCCGCACGATCCCCGTCGCCGGCGACCCGTGCATCGACTCCGGTTTGCTCGGGGCCGCGGGCGCCGCGGTCGCCCCGCCCGTCCCGGTCGCGCGCACGATCTGCTCCGTGCTCGCGTAGCTGATCCGCCCGTGATAGATCGACGCGAGCGTCTTCGACACCGACTCCACGATCTGCTGGAGCTCACGCAGCGTCAGATCGCACTCATCGAACTGGCCGTCGGACAGTCGCTTGTTCGCGATCGCCCGCACCAACGCGTCGATGCGGCTCGGCGTCGGCTCGGCGAGTGTCCGCGTCGCGCTCTCGACCGCGTCGGCGATCATCAGGATCGCCACTTCCTTCGTTCGGGGTTTCGGGCCGGGGTAGCGGTACTCGAACTCGTTGGGAGCGTCCTTCTCCTCCGCTCCCGCCTTTTCCGCCTGCTTCTTCGCCCGGTTATAGAAGAACTCCACCAGCGTCGTTCCGTGGTGCGCCTCGATGAAGTGCATGAGCTTCCTGGGCAGCCCGTACTCGCGGGCCATCTCCATCCCGTCCTTCACGTGTCCGACGATCACGAGCAGCGACATCGCCGGGCTCAGCTTGTCGTGCTTGTTCGGCCCCCCGAACTGGTTCTCGACGAAATACTCGGGCTTGTTGGCCTTGCCGATGTCGTGGTACAGCGCACCGACGTACGTCAGCAGCCCGTCCGCGCCGATCGAGTCCGCCGCCGCCTCCGCGATCGTCGCCACGTTCAGCGAGTGGTTGTACGTTCCGGGCGCCCGCTGCTGCAACTCGCGCAGCATCGGTTGCTTCGGATCGCGCAGCTCGATCAGCGTCATCCCCGTCGTGATGTCGAAGAGCCGCTCGATCATCGGAAGCAGCCCGAGCGCGACGAACCCGACCGTCAGCCCACCCGCCGCCGCCCAGCCCGCGTCGTACGCCGCGTGCACGAGCGTCACCTCGGAGATCGGACGATCGATCAGACTGACGACGATGATGCCCAGCCCCATCGCGAGCGCGTCGATGATGGCCGTCGTCACCAGCGAGTTCCGGTGGCGGATCTCCTTCAGGCGCCACACCATCACGCCCACGCCGACGATGATCACCGCCAGCGTCCCGATGGGCTGATTGAGCGCGATGCAGACCATGATCGCGTGCAGAACCCCGAACGCGAGCGCCACACGCTGGTCGTACGCGATCACGACGATCACCGCGAGGAAGACCGTCGGCGCCGTCGCCGTCAGCCCCAGCAGCCGCGGATCAGAGATCGTGCCGGCGCACGCGATCGCGAGCATGGCCACGGCCAGGCCGGCGAGCGCCCCCATCCGCAGAGGATTCCGTCTCACCGCTGGGCAGAACAGGATCGCGTAGCCCGCCATCGCCAGCCCGATCGCGCCCACGGCCCCGAGCATCGACGCACGGCGCGCGAGCACGACCCACGGCGGCGCCTGAGCCTCCCACGCTCTCGTCTCGGCTCGCACCAGGTCCAGTTGGGGCTGCGTCAGAACTTCGCCCCGCCGGAAGAGCACCTGGCCCGCCGCGATCGTTCTGACCTCCGGCTTCACTTCCTGGGCCCGGATGTTCTGCGCGCTCACCGTCGCGGAGTCGTCCGGCGAGAACGTCGGGCGTCCGATCGCCCTGACCCGGTTGACGACGACTTCCTGGAGCGGGCCTTCGAATCCCGCCTGCTGCGCGATCGCGCGGACCTCGTCGGACAGCCGCGCCGCATCGTCCAGGTTCAGCACCGAACGACGATTGACCTCGGCGTTCAGTCGCCCCCCGGAATACAGCAGCAGCGTCGCGTGCAATCCCTCCTGCGATTCGCGCTGGTACGCGTTCTTGTCCAGGATCGGCCTGCGGCGCAGGCCCTCGACCAGCCGCGCCACCCGCCCGCTCCACGCCGATGCGTTCTCCTCGCCCGCGAATCCGCGCAGCGCTCCGAGCATCTCCGGCGTCAGCCCGAACGTCGCGCGGATCGATCCGTCCACCTGCTCGACGGACTCAACCGATGCCAGTGTCGTCGGCAGGTTCCCGAGTGACTTTGTCAACTCCTCGAGCAGCGCATCGTCCGAGGCGTACACGCGCGGCGTCCGCTCCCTGACCTCGTCACGCTTCCGCCTCGTCGCCTCCGGGTCCTCGACCTGGAACTCGATGCGCGAGATCTGCGTCGAGTTCATCACCCGGCCCGCCGCCACGAGCGGGTTGCTCCGCGTCCAGACGGTCAGGCCCCAGCACACCAGCACGAACAGCACCGTGATCGATGCGCCCCATCCGAAACGGGGTGAGTGCAGCAGCGCCGTCACTCGCTCGAGCAGCGACGGGCCGCGCAGACGGTTCAGCCGACGCGACATCGCGGCACGACGCCCGCCCCTGCCCGTTCTGGTCGGGTTGCTGCTCAATCAACCTCCGGCGTGCCCGAGGGTGGCGCGTACGCATCAACCACTCGCTGAACGAGCGGGTGCCTCACCACGTCGTCGCGTGTGAGGCCGACGGTGGCGATGCCGGGCACGCGCGACAGGCGACGGAGAGCGTCGATCAGCCCCGACTCGCGCGGGTCCGGCAGATCGATCTGCGTCGTGTCGCCGGTCACGATCACCTTCGAGCCCTGGCCCATCCGCGTCAGGAACATCTGCATCTGCCCGCGCGTCGTGTTCTGCGCCTCGTCGAGGATGATCGCCGCGTTGTTCAGTGTCCGTCCGCGCATGAATGCGAGCGGCACCAGCTCCACGACGTCGCTCTCCATGAACCGGCGGATCTGCGCGTACTCCATCATGTCGTGCAGCGCATCCAGCAGCGGGCGCAGGTAGGGATTCACCTTCGCCTCGATATCACCCGGCAGGAAGCCCAGCTTCTCACCCGCCTCCACCGCCGGTCGCACCAGCACCACCTTCCGAACCCGCTCCGTCCGCAGCAGGTGCACCGCCGCCGCGACGGCGAGGTACGTCTTGCCCGTGCCCGCCGGGCCGGTCGCAAAGACCATGTCGTGCCGCTCGATCGCCTCGATGTAGGCCCGCTGGTTCTCCGAGCGTGGGGCCACCTGACGCCCGCCGGAGTAGGCGCTCAGGCGCACGCCCTCGCGCCCCGGTCCGTCGCGTCGACCCGCCTCGCTCGCGATCACCTCAAGCACCTGCTCACGTGAGAGCGGTTCGCCCCGCTTGGAGGCGTTGCCGATTCGGTCAATGATCGCCCGGGCCGTGCTCACAGCTCCGTGATCTCCGCTCACCCGGATGGTATCGTCACGTGCCGTCACGTGGACCCCCAGGGCCTCTCGGATCATCTTCAGGTTGCGCTCAGCCGAACCCAGAAGCCCCACACGCTCCGGACCCGGAGGAACTTGGATGATGACTTCCAACGCTGCTTTGCTCCAGGGTCGATCGCCTTCGAAAGGGCTATGGGCCCGTCCGGAGTGTAGAAGTTCATCGGTCCCCACGGACCCGAACGTAACCCCTTCGGTCACGGGAAGGGTACTTGGTATCCCCATTATGAGGCATATTTTCGTCGCGATCGCGGCTCTCTCTCTTTCTGGATGCGCCGATGTGCCGGTCGCGCCCGATCGTCTTGCAGCTCCGGCCCAGGCAAACCGCTCATCCGGTGATCGCGACGATATCGAAGTGTCGGTGGACGCCGCCCTGGGTCGGGCACACGTCGCGCCGGTCGCCATGACGCGTCAGTCGGACGGCTCACTCCTCTGGGAACTCCGCACGCCTCGCGACGAACCCGGCACGCTCCAGGTCTGGCAGACTCCCGGCACCGAAGAAGGGGCCCCCGTGGACGTCCGGATCGAGTGCCGCGTCGGGCGATTCGGCGACCCGGACAAGGAGAGGTTGATCATCGATTCCGTCGCGCAGCGGCTCGAGCAGCTCCGGGGTCGGGACTACTACCGCATCACATGGCGCTGACGGCTCCGTCGTCCGAAGCGATCTGAACCGCCTCCGGGATCTCGACACGCATCGTCGTGCCCTGCTTCCAGACGGAATCGACCGACACCCTTCCTCCGAGCGATCGAGCCGCGTGCTTCACGATCGCAAGGCCCAGGCCGGTGCCGCGTGTCGAGCCGGCGCGCGACGGGTCCGCCTGGAAGAACCGTTCGAACACCCGCGACTGGAGCGAGATCGGGATCCCGATCCCCTTGTCCGCGACTTCGATCCGAAGCCCGTCATACCCGCTCCGCCCGTTCCCCGGAGCCACTCGCGCGGACACACGCACCGTCGTCCCCTCATACGCGAACTTCACCGCGTTCTCGACCAGGTTCTTCATGATCGCGTGCAGCAGACGCTGGTCCGATCGAACGGTCCGTGCCGCCCGATCGATATCCACCTCGATCGCCAGGCGCCTCTCGCGGCACACCGGCGCAAACACCTCCGCAACCTCTTCGCAAAGCTCGGCGAACGCCACCGGCCGGAGGTCAACCGACTGCTCCGTGGCCTCGACGCGAGACAGGTCAAGCAGATCGTTGCACAGGGCCTCAAGGCGAGTCGCCGCCTTCGAAATTGTCCTCAAGAACCGATCCCTCGTCTCCGGGTCATCCGCACCGTGATCCTGGATCGTCTCGACCGCCGCCCGGATCGATGCCAGCGGCGTCCGCAGCTCGTGCGACGCGTTGGCGACGAAGTCCGTCTTCAACTGGGCCGCCGACGCCAGCTCCGTCACGTCGCGCAGCGTGAGCACCACGCCGTGGCGTTCATCCGCCCGGTCTTCGGCCCTGTACGGGGTCGCCACCACGTCGACAAGGAGCGTGCCGGTCGGCCTCGTCAGACGGACTCGTCCCGCACGCGTCGCCCCGCTCATCGCCGCGATCGGGATCGCCGCCAGGTCCGGCTGCGTGAACGCCTCCTCCACGCTCAGTCCCGAGCAATCGGCTCCGAAGAGCTTCGAAGCCGCCGGATTGCAGAGCGTCACAACGCCGGACGCATCGATCGCAATGGTCGGGGAGTCGATCGCGCAGACGATCGCCTCGAACGCCCTCGCTCGATCTTCCTCCGCTGCTCGGGCCATCGCGAGCCGCTCCGCGAACTGCTCTGCGCTCATCACGTCGGCGCGTGCGGACGCGTCCACTGCCCGCATCAGGGCGACCGTCGCAAGGGTGCCCAGCACGATGGCCCCAGGCGCGACGACCCACAGCGGCACCCCGAACGACGCGGACACCACCAGCGCGACGAGCATCCAAACGAGCACACCAGCGCCCACGCGCGAACGCGTTCCGTGCGATCCCGCGTTGCCGGATGGTGAGAACATCGCAATGCCATTGTTACGCCGAACCTGACTGTTCGGGTCCGGGGCAGCGTCCGCGCCAAGGGATCGACCGATCAATCCTCGCACGGCTCGTCGGCCAGGCGATATCCGACCCCTCGCACAGTCTTCACGAGGTGCGCCTGATCTCCGAGCTTCTTCCGGATCGCCGTCACATGGACATCGATCGTCCTCTCCGTCACGGTGATGCCCGGCCCCATCGCCCGAGTCATCAACGCGGCGCGGCTCAGCACGCGGCCGCCGGCCTGAATCAAGGCCGCGAGCAGCCGAAACTCCGTCACCGTGAGCTTGATCGGCTCGCCGTGAACCGTCGCCTGGTGTGTGCCCAAATCCAACTCCACAGCCGAAAGCGAGATCGTCTGTCGCTCCTGGCCCGGCCCCTTCGCCCTGCGAAGGAGCGACTCGACGCGCGCGATCAGCACCTTCATTGAGAACGGCTTCGTGACG
>JAPKGU010000119.1 GCA_026647565.1 Phycisphaerales bacterium
CGGATCACCGCTCTGGAGAGCGGTGCCACCAAGGAGCGGTGCCACCAAAGAGTGGTGCCACCAAAGAGCGATCGGATCACCGCTCTGGAGAGCGGTGCCACCAAGGAGCGGTGCCACCAAAGAGTGGTGCCACCAAAGAGCGATCGGATCACCGCTCTGGAGAGCGGTGCCACCAAAGAGTGGTGTCACGGGGGCATCAGTCAGACAAGGCGCGGGAGTTTGAATCGGGGGCTGGGCTTTGGTGGGCTGGGCTTTCTGGGGTGCGGCTTTGTGGGGTGCGGTGTGCCGCGGGATCGGCGAGTCGGAAGACGTCGGCGTATCGGAGTCCTGCGACTTGTCTTGTGTAGTCTCGTTCGAAGAGTTCGCGGGCGCGTTGTCCCATCTGTTGGGCTTCGGCGGGGTTTGCCATGAGTCGGCGGATGCCATGGGCGAGTCCGTCGGCGTCACCGAGTTCGAACCAGAGACCGACGCCGTTTTTCTCGACGATGTCTCGGAGTTCGGAGTGGGGCTCGGAGAGTGCGAGGATGGGCTTTCCGACGGCGAGGGAGGAGTAGAGCTTTGAGGGGAAGCTGATGCCCTCGATGCCCTTGGCGATGGTGACGAAGTTTGCGTCGCAGGCGTTGAGTGAGTCGTTGAGTGTTTCGAAGGGCTGGTAGGGGAGCATGCGGGCGTGGGCGAGGTTGCGTGCCTTGATCTGCTCGGCGATCCAGGGCTTTCGGCCTCCGGAGCCGACGAAGACCATGCGGAAGTTCTCGTCCTTGAGTTTCTCGGCGGCGGCGAGGATGGTCTCGAACTCGTAGTAGAGTCCGAGGTTTCCGGAGTAGAGTGCGGTGAATGGCTCGGCGAGTCCGTTGGCCTTGGCGAAGGCGGTGCTCTCTTTGGGGACGGGGTGGATTTTCTTCTTGTCGGCCCAGTTGGGGATGACGTGAACGCGTTCGGGGTCGATGCCGTAGGTGTCGCAGACGAGTTTCTTGGCGGCGTGGCAGAGGACGATGGTCTGGTTGGCGCGTCGGTAGGCGAGTTTGTTGGCGCGGTGCCAGAGTTTCTCGACGAAGCCGCCCTTCTTGATGGTGCCGACCCAGACGGCGACCTGGGGGTATGAGTCGTGGAGGAGCATGACGTAGGTGTGGCGTCGGAAGAGGGAGACGATGCCGCCGATGGTGCCGAGGAAGGGCGGGTTGGTGGTGTAGAGGTAGACCTTTCTGGGGCTGGAGCCGAGGAGGACGCGGAGGGTGAGCTGGCCGGTGAAGGTGACGTAGTTGAGGACGCGTCCGATGATGCGGTCCTTGCTGAACCGCGTGGTCCACATGCGTCGGATGTTGACGCGGTCGATCTCTTCGCGGTATGGGCAGGGCTGCCAGGTCTCCGGGGGTCCGTAGGAGGGTCGTGCGGTGAGGACGGAGACGTTGACGCCCTCTCTGGCGAGGGTGACGGCCAGCTCGTGGAGGAGGTGTCCGGTGGAGGCGACGTCGGGGACGTAGTACTGGTTGAGGATGACGAGGTTGGGGCGGGTTTTGCTCTCGGGCGCATCGACGACGCCGGGGTCCTGCTCAGGGGTTGCGTGCCTGGTCTCGGATTGTGGTGCGGCAGAGGCGGGGATCACCGGTCTTGGTCCTTACAAACGTCTGAAGACCCGTTGTGGGGCGGCGCTCAGCGCGCCGGCACGTCCCGCGTCCACTGGCTTCCGGGGGTGAAGTGGAGTCAACCCAGTAGCCGACAACCGAGCAGGGAGATTCGTCGGCCATATCGTGCTTGTACCATAGCGCCAGTCACATCATGGGCCATGTTATCGGGCTTGCAGAGTGCACAATGACGAAAGCCGAGCCATCCATATCGGGGAGCGACGGGGTTGGGGGGGGCGTGAGCGCGGGTGGCGGCGCGGTTGGTGGCGCGGTTGGGGGTGGAGGTGGTGGGGTGGTGGCGCCGGCACCGGCGCGTCGATCGGTGTGGACGACGCGCGAGAAGGTTGTGCGGATGGTGTGGGCGACGGTTGGGCGGTTGGCGTGGGTGTGTGTGCCGCGGGCGCGTGGGGCGTTGCTTCGTGCGTTTGGCGGGAGCGCGGGGCGTGGGTGCGAGCTGGCGCGATCTGTGGAGATCCTGATTCCGTGGAACGTGCACCTTGGATCCGGAGTTCGGGTGGGCGAGCGTGTGATTCTGTACGGGCTTGGCCCGATCCGGATCGGTGACGGGACGGTGATCGACTATCGGGCGCATCTGTGCGCGGGGACGCACGACATGTCGGATTCGCGATTCCCGCTGGTGAAGCCGCCGATCACGGTGGGGCGTGGGTGCTTCATCGGTCTGGACGCGTACGTGGGTCCGGAGGTTGTGCTTGGGGATGGGTGTGTGGTGTGGCCTCGGGCGGCGGTGTTCAAGTCGCAGCCGGCGGGTGCGGAGGTGAGGGGGAATCCGGCGCGTCCGGTGTCTGCGGAAGGGCGAGGGGGTTGAGCGCGTGGTGATCGGCGGAGCGAATGACGGCGCGGCGCGGCCCACGGAAGTCGGGGGCGGGGGTTGGCGCGGGGTGTACTGGCGTGTGGCGGGGCGGGTGCTGTTTCGGTTTTCGCCGCACGTGGCGCACGGGTTTCGTCGTCGGCTGCTGCGGCTTGCGGGGGCGCGTCTGCGGGGGAACGTGAAGATTCGGCGGAGCGTGCGGATCGATCGTCCGTGGAACCTGAGCGCGGGGCATCTGACGGTGTTCGGGGATCACGCGGCGCTGCGTCTGAGGCGTTTGTTGTCGGTGGGCGAGCGGTGCGTGGTGAGCCAGCACGCGATCGTGACGACGGAGATGCTGGATCCGCGCGATCCGGGGCGGGTGGTGGAGGGGGCGATCACGATCGAGGACGATTGCTGGATCGCGGCGGAGACGCTGGTGCTTCCCGGCTCGGTGGTGCGTGCGGGGACGGTGGTCGGTGCGCGCGGGATGGTGGAGGGTGAGCTTCCGGGGTGGAGCGTGGCGGTGGGGCAGCCGGCGAGGGCGATCAAGCCCCGGGCGTTTGTGAATGCGGGCGTCGGGGCGGGCGCGGGAGGTGGTGCGTGACGACTCCCGGGCGCGTGGACATCTCGAACAAGCCCAGCCCGCACACGCTGGGCAATCGGGTGAAGCGGGTGGTGTGGAACGTGGTGCAGGGGACGCTGTTCCGGTGGTCTCCGCGTCCGCTGCATCGGTGGCGGGTGATGCTGCTTCGGGCGTTCGGCGCGGAGGTGTCGAGCAAGGCGCGTCCGTATCCGCGGTGTCGGATCTGGGGTCCCTGGAATCTCGTGATGGAGGACCACGCGACGCTGGCGGATGATGTCGATTGCTACTGCGTGGATCGGATCCGGATCGGGGCGCACACGACGGTGAGCCAGTACGCGTACCTGTGCGGGGCGACGCACGATCACACGCACCCGCGGTTTCCGCTGACGCCGAAGCCGATCGACATCGGGTCGCAGTGCTGGATCGCGGCGGACGTGTTCGTGGCGCCGGGGGTGACGATCGGGGACGGGACGGTGGTGGGGGCGAGGTCGAGCGTGTTCACGGACCTGCCGGCGTGGAAGGTGTGCGTGGGTTCGCCGGCGAGGCCGGTGTCGGATCGCGTGATTGATGCGGACGCGCCGGCGCACGCGGCGGCGCCATTGGCGCCCGAGGGCGCCAATGGAGGAGAGGCGGGCGGGACGCGGGGTGGGGCATGATGCGGCGTGCGGCGTGTCCGATCGCGTGCGTGTCGCCGGGTGAGGACCCGGACTCGCTGGGTGACTGGCACTATTTTTTCGGGTACTACGACAAGTGTCCGTGGGACGCGAGCGGGACGCGGATGCTGGCGCATCGGGCGGGGTTTGTGGATCGTTTCCCGGCGCCGGCGGACGTGTGCGAGGTCGGGGTGCTGGATCCGTCGCGGCGGGCGTTTGTGCCGCTGGCGTCGACGCGGGCGTGGAACTGGCAGCAGGGTGCGCAGCTGCAGTGGGTGAAGTGGCTGGGGGATGCGGGGGACGAGCGGGTTGTGTTCAACACGCGTCGGGACGACGATCATCTGGAGACGACGGTGGTCCGTGCGGACGGGCGGGGCGCGATCACGCTCTCGCATCCGACGTACACGGTGTCGCCTGACGGCAGGACGATGCTGACGCTGGCGTATGAGCGGCTGAGCCATTGCCGCCCGGAGTACGGGTACGCGGGGCTGATTGATCCGCACCAGACGAACGGCGCGCCGAGGCACTCGGGGGTGTGGCGTGTTGATCTGGCGACGGATCGGAGCGAGCAGCTGGTGTCGATCGGGGAGCTGGCGGGGCACAGGCCGAACCCGATGGGTGAGGGGCGTGTGCACCACGTGAACCACCTGATGTTCAATCCGTCGGGGACGCGGTTCTGCTTCATGCATCGGTTTGAGCGGGCGGACGGGATCACGCACTCGCGGCTGTTCACGCTGGGGACGGACGGATCGGGGCTGCGTCTGCTGTTCGAGGGGTTGGTGAGCCATTACGACTGGGTGGACGACCGGACGATCCTGGCGTGGGCGGGTCGACGGAAGATTCTGGGTGGTGGTGGCGCGAGTGGCGGGGGCGGGAAGAGGAGCGTGAAGGGGGCGGTGGTGGGCGGTGTGATGAATGCGGCGCGTCGGACGCTGAAGCCGGTGTATTACGCGATGGGCAAGCCGCGCTGGATGATGAGCCGGATCGTTGGGGATTCGTACATGATGATCCCCGACGCGGAGGGCGCGGAGGCGTCGGTGTTTGCGCGTGGCGATCTGGCGACGGACGGGCACTGCACGGTGGCGCGGAGCGGTGCCGGCGCGGGGCGGTTTGTGCTGACGGACGGGTATCCGGACATGAGGTCGCGTCAGCCGCTGTTTGTGTATGACATGCGTGAGGGCGTGGGGTACGAGATCGGGCGGTTTTCGACTCCTCGCGAGCTGGACGGTCCGACACGTGTCGATCTTCACCCGCGGTTTGATCGGAGCGGGACGCGGGTGTGCATCGACTCTGCGATGGACGGGCGGCGTCGGATGTACGTGGTGGACGTGTCTTCGATTGTGGGGGGGGTGGGCGCGTGAGCGACGTGAGGATCTCGATCTTTATACAGACGCTGAACGAGGAGAGGAATCTTCCGTCGTGTCTGGAGTCGGTGCGCGGGTTTGATGACGTGGTGGTGCTGGACTCGCTGTCGACGGACGGGACGGAGCGGATTGCGCGGGAGTTCGGCTGCCGCTGGTTTGCGAGGAAGTATGACGGTCGTGGTCCGCACCAGAACTGGGCGATGGAGAACATTCCGTGGCCGAACCGTTGGGTGTTCTACCTGGACGCGGACGAGCACATGACGCCGGAGCTGCGAGCGGAGATCGAGGGGATAGCGCGGGACGAGTCGGAGCGTCGGGTGGCGTTCTACTGCGGGAGGCGGAACTACTTCATGGGTCGGTGGCTGAAGCGGGCGATGCCGCCGGGGAACATCATGCGGTTTTTCCAGCCGCCGAAGATCCGGTTTGCGCGTCTGGCGAATCCGGCGCCGATCATCGACGGCGAGCACGGGTATCTGAAGAGCCAGTTCATTCACTACAACTTCAGCAAGGGGATCGGGGAGTGGTTCGAGCGTCACAATCGCTACTCGACGTACGAGGCGATCGAGACGATGCGTGCGTTGAAGGAAAGCCCGGTGCGGCTGGGGAACCTGTTCTCGGGTGATCGGAACACGCGTCGTCTGGAGCTGAAGAACCTGTCGTTCCGGATGCCGCTGCGTCCGTGGCTGAAGTTCTTCTACATGTATGTGCTGGGTCGCGGGTTCATGGACGGGCGTGCGGGGTTGACGTACTGCGCGCTGCAGGCGATCTACGAGTACCAGATCTGCCTGAAGGTTCGTGAGCTGAAGCGTGTGGAGCGCGGGCTTCCTCCGGCGTGAGGGTGGCGGCGGAAAAAGGAAAGAGCACCACTCGTGGGAGTGGTGCTCGGTTGGAGATGGGATGGAGATGGGTGTCGCGATCAGCGCTTGGAGAACTGGAAGCGACGGCGGGCGCCGGCGAGGCCGTACTTCTTACGCTCGACCTCGCGTGCGTCGCGGGTGAGGAGGCCGGCGTCGCGGAGTGCGCCTTCGAGTGTGGGGTCGTAGTCGCGGAGGGCGCGGGCGATGGCGAGGCGAGCGGCCTGTGCCTGGCCCATGTAGCCGCCGCCGGACATGCGGAGGATGATGTCGAACTTCCCTGCGGTCTTGGTGACGGTGAGTGCGGAGACGGCGTCGTTGCGGTCGCGGAGCTCGCAGAAGTACTCTTCGATGGTCTTGAACTTCTTGTCGGCGACCTGGACCTTGACGGTGCCGGCGCCTTCCTTGGTGGGCTTCATGCGTGCGCGGGCGACGGCGGTCTTGCGGCGTCCGGTGCCCCACCACCAGCCGTGCTTGTCGGCGGGGAGTGCGTTGCGGAGGGGGCGCTCGGCGGGTGCGGGCGCGGCGGGGGCGGAGATGGTGCTCAGCCCTGCGATGTTCGGATTCGAGATCGTGCTCATGGACAGTTCCGTTCCCTTTCACCCCTGGCGGGGCGTCTTGTTCGTGTGTGGTTGCGAGACGCTCAGCCGTTGATGGGTTTGGGGTTGGTGGCGGCGTGGGGGTGATCGGCGCCGCCGTAGACCTTGAGGTTCTTCATCATGACGCGTCCGAGGCGGTTCTTGGGGAGCATGCGGCGGACGGCGTCCTCGATGATGACCTCGGGGCGTCGCTGGAGGACGCTCTCGTAGGACTCCATCTTGAGTCCGCCCATGTAACCGGTGTAGTGCTTGCGCATCTTCTGCTGGGCCTTGCTGCCGGTGAGGCGGACCTTCGCGGCGTTGGTGACGACGACGGGGTCGCCGCAGAAGACGTGGGGGGTGTACTCGGGGCGGTGCTTGCCCATGAGGACGGTGGCGATGTCGACGGCGAGGCGACCGAGGGACTGTCCCTCTGCGTCGACGATGCGCCAGTTGCGGGCGACTTCGCCGTTCTTTGCCATGAAGGTTTG
Source organism: Phycisphaerales bacterium (assembly GCA_026647565.1). Taxonomy (GTDB): domain Bacteria; phylum Planctomycetota; class Phycisphaerae; order Phycisphaerales; family UBA1924; genus JAHBWV01. The sequence continues at coordinate 6,957 of JAPKGU010000119.1, forward strand.
ACGACGCATCTTTGATCCTCCGCCGGGCGTTTCCGGCGACAAGTGGTGCTGTCCCGTGAGCGTGGGTGGAGGGTTGGCGACGCCAGCCGTCCCGCCGTGCTCGGGGGTTCGTTCGCCGCCTGCCGGGCGGGGCGGGCCGGCCTTCCATGAAGCCGGCAGTGTTGTGGATTCGAGACCGGCGCGAGCCGGACCCACGTCGGGCCGGACTCCGTCCGACCCGAGGGGAAGAAGGATAGTCGGGTGGTCGGGCGTGTTCCAACGGGGTCTTCGGTTGTGGATGGGGTGGGGAGGGGTGACAGACAGTTGGCAGTGGCGCGTGGGCGTGGGGCGCGAGGGATCGATCCGGTTCGTCATATCCGAACAAACACCTTGCATGCGGCCTGTGGGGGTGCATGATGTGGTGGGCTGTTGGCCGGGTTGGCCGGCGCGTCACTGGAGGTGTGGCATGGGATCGAAGCGCGGAGCGGTGCTGGGCTTGTCGGGTCGTGAGGGGAGGATCGATCTTCGCTGGGCGCGGGAGCGCCGGGGCGCGGAGGGGGTGCTGGCGCGTGCGTCGGGGTTGTTGCCGGTGGATCGGGCGCTGCTGGAGTCGGTGCTGGAGGACGGGAGGTCGGTGGCGTCGGTGGCGGCGTTGATGGGAGAGCCGGCGTGGCGTGTGCGTCGGCGTGTGCATCGCCTGCTGGACCGGATCGGTTCGGCGTTGTTCGCGTTCGTTGCGGTGCGCGGGGGCGCGATGCCGGCGGATCAGCGGCGTGTGGCGATGGCGTGTTTCGTCGAGGGGCGGACGATCCGCGAGGCGGCGCGTGTGCTGGGGCTTTCGTTCCATCGCGCGCGGACGCTGGCGTTGACGACGCGGCTGGAGTGCGAGGCGTTCGAGCGGGCGAGGCGCGTGGTGGATCGCGAGCGCCTGGGGTGTGCGCTCGCGGGCGATCCGGACGGGGGGGTGGCGGCATGAGCGGGCGCGCGATCAGGGCGATGGCATCGTTCGGTCTTTCGATGCGCGAGGTGGCGCGGGGGCGGGCGATGCTGGAGCGGAGGAGCGAGTCGATCGCGGCGCGGGTGGTGCGTGCGGCGCCGGCGCTGGTGGTGATTGTCGGTCCGAGCGGGAGCGGGAAGAGCACGCTGCTGGACGCCGTGGGGAGGCGTGCGTTGGAGGGCGGGGCGCGGGTGGTGCGAGTGGGGGCCTGGAGCGGCGCGGAGTGGTCGGCGCGTCCGATCGTGGCGATTCCGGGGACGACGCTGGTGCGTGCGATGGGACTGCTGTCGCGGGTCGGCCTTGCGGAGGCGCGTCTGCTCGGGCGTGCGCCGGGCAGTTTGTCGGCGGGGGAGCGGGCGAGGTTCGGGCTGGCGCTGGCGCTTCACGAGGCGATGGCGCACGCGGAGCGGGGGCGTGAGGTGTGGCTGCTGTGCGACGAGTTCGGGACGGGGCTGGACTTTGAGACGGCGCGGGGCGTGGCGGTGAACGCGACGCGTGCCGCGGGAGCGGTCGAGGGCGTTCGGATGGCGGCGTGCGTGAGTGATGAGCGTGTGGCGTCGTTGCTGTGCGCGGGGGTGCGTGTGGTGACGCGAGCGGGGCGCGGGCCGGTGATGGAGACGGGGAGGGGTGCGGCATGAAGCGTGAGGCGGACGGAGCGGGGGTGATTGTGGAGCGCGGCACGATGCGGGACCTGCGTTTGCTGGAGCGGTTCCACTATGTCTCCGGGCGTCCGGCTTCGCCGGTGCTGGTGTTGCGTGCGCGGCGTGCATCGGGCGGGGTTGTCGGGGTGCTGTCGGTGTCGATGCCGGTGCTGAACGGGGGTTGGCGTTGCGCCGCGTGGCCGCGGGCGTTTGGGGGTGAGCGTGATCGTGCGTCGGCTTTGAATCGATTGTTGAGGACGATCTCTCGTGTGATCGTGGATCCCGTGGAGCGCGGGACCGGGGTTGGGACGGCGCTGGTGCGGGCGTACGTGGAGGATCCGCTGACGGGTTGCACGGAGGCGATCGCGTCGATGGGGCGGGTGTCGCCGTTGTTTGAGCGGGCGGGGATGCGACGGATCGAGCCGGAGCGGGCTGCGCGAGACTGGCGGCTGATCGATGCGCTGGAGCACGCCTCGCTGACGGCGATGGACCTTGCGGACGAGGATCGCTCGCGTGTGGCGATGCGTCGGGCGTTTGTGAGGCGCGAGGTGGAGCGGTGGCTGAACGCTTCGCGTGGGACGCGGGGGCTGCGGCATTGTGCGCGTCGGGAGCGGGCGATGGCGGCGGCGCGGGCGATCATCGCCAGGCCGCTGGTGTATGTGTGTGGAGAGCCGAGAGAAGGGAGGGTGAGTCGATGGGCGGCGTGAAGCGTGAGGCGGGCGTGTCGATCACGTTCTGGGTGACGCCGACGGAGCGGCGGCTGGTTCTGCGGGCGCTTCGGCGTGTGGGGGGTGAGCGGACGGGCGCGTTGCTGTCGCTGCTGGGGCTTGGGAGGGTTCGGCGCACGCGGGCGCGTGCGGGGGCTGGTGGTTCGTTGCGGGATTGAGTGCGATGTGCTCCCACCACGCGATGGAGCCGGAGGGCTTGTCGCGTGAAGAACGAATGGTCGGAAGGCGTGGATATCGGCGAGGGCGCGTGTGTGTCGCGTCCGCGCGATCGGAGCGCGCTGGCGGCGCTGGTCGAGGAGCTTGTGGGGGTGCGTGTGCCCTGGGGCGGTCCGATGGAGTACTTGTGGCACGCGCTGGATGATCGGGCGGTGCGTGAGGGTGGGAGCGAGCTGCGGGACAGCGTGGCGTGGGCGTGCCGCGGGGGAGGGAAGACGTATCTCGGGGCGTTGGCGACGGCGCTGGACATGCTGATCAACGCGGGGATCCAGGTGCGGATCGTCGCGGGGTCGCTGCACCAGGCGGGGCACATGCACGCGCATCTGTGCGCGATGTTCGGGACGGAGCGTCTTGGTCCGTGGGTTCGCGGGCGGATCACGGGGACGCGTCTGGAGCTTCGGAACGGTTCGCGGGTGGAGCTTCTCGCGCAGTCGCAGCGTGCGGTGCGCGGGACGCGTGTGCATCGGTTGCGGTGCGACGAGGTGGAGCTGTTCGATCCGGCGGTGTGGGACGCGGCGCAGCTTGTGACGCGATCGGAGTCGCTGGGTCAGGGCCCGGTGCGTGCGTCGATCGAGGCGTTGAGCACGATGCACGTGCCGTTCGGGCTGATGCACTCGGTGGTGGAGCGAGCGGCGGAGCAGGGGCGGCGGGTTTTCTGCTGGGGGATCGACTCGGTGCTGGGGGCGTGCGCGTGCGGCGGGGAGGAGGAGCGCGGCGTGTGCCCGATCGCGGACATCTGTGCCTCGCGGGGGCCGGGCGCCGAGCCGGGGTTCTTCCACGCGTCGGACGCGATGGCGATGATGCGTCGGGTGCCTCGGAGCGTGTGGGACGAGGAGATGCTGTGTCTCCGTCCGTCGAGGCGTGACTCGGTGTTTCCGGAGTTTGATTCGGCGGTGCACGTGGTGAGCGAGGCGCCGGCGTGGGCGGCGAGCGCGAGGTGGGTGTGCGGGCTGGACTTCGGGATCCGGACGAGCGCGCTGCTGTGGGGCGCGGTGGACGGGGAGACGGGGACGTTGTACATCGCGGACGAGCGTGTGATGGAGAACCGGGTGCTTGGGGACCAGATCGAGGCGATGCGGTTTGGCGGGTGGCCGTTGCCGGAGTGGGTGGGGGTTGATCCGGCGGGAGGGCAGCGGTGCCGCCAGAGCGGGCGGACGGACATCGAGGTGATCCGTGGCGCCGGGCTGTCGGTGCGTGATCGTCGGTTGGGGGTTGAGGCGGGTGTGTCGCTGGTGCGAGCGCGTCTCCGGAACGCGACGGGGAGCGTGGGGATGGTTGTGGATGGGAGGTGCAAGGACCTGATCGCGTCGCTGCGTTCGCTGCACTATGACACGACGCGTCGGGAGCGTCCGGAGCCGGTGAAGGACGGGCACGACCACGCGGCGGACGCGCTTCGGTATCTGGTGGTGAACCTTGATCGCGGCCACCGGACGCGGATGGGGAGGTGGGCGTGAGGGGCTGGGCGTCGTGTTGGAGCGTGCGATGCGGACGACGTTCGGCACTCCGAGCGGGGCGTGGGCTGCGGAGTGCCACGCGGCCAGCGCGTTCCTAGGATCCGCCTCTTTTCCGCGATATTCACGCCGCACGTCTCAATCCGGAGCAGTTCGATGGCCATCAACGTTCGCGAGGTTCTGGGCGCCGACTATGACGCCCTGATGAAGCACGAGTCCAAGACGGTCGGCAAGGGCGCGCTGCACCTGCCCGGCCCGGACTTTGTTGATCGCGTGGTGAGCGCGACGGACCGGAACGTGAACGTGCTGCGGAACTTCCAGACGATCCTGAACACGGGGCGTCTGGCGGGCACGGGGTACATGAGCATCCTGCCGGTCGACCAGGGGATCGAGCACTCGGCGGGCGCCTCGTTTGCGCCGAACCCGGAGTACTTCGATCCGGAGAACATCGTGAAGCTGGCGATCGAGGGCGGGTGCAACGCGGTCGCGAGCACGGTCGGTGTGCTCGGGTCGGTGGCGCGGAAGTACGCGCACAAGATCCCGTTCCTGGTGAAGTTCAACCACAACGAGATGCTGACGTACCCCAACATCTTCAAGCAGTCGTACTTCGGCTCCGTGAAGCAGTGCTTCGAGATGGGGGCGCTGGCGGTCGGCGCGACGGTCTACTTCGGCTCGGAGACGTCGCGCGAGGAGATCCGGTACGTCTCCGAGATGTTCGAGGAGGCGCACGCGTACGGCATGGTGACGGTGCTGTGGTGCTACACGCGGAACAACGCGTTCAAGGTGAAGGGCGCGGACGGGAAGGCCGTGGATTACCACGCGTCGGCGGACCTGACGGGCCAGGCGAACCACCTCGGCGTGACGATCCAGGCGGACATCATCAAGCAGAAGCTGCCGACGAACAACGGCGGGTACGCGGCACTCAACACCGGCGGCTCGTCGTACGGCAAGTGGGACAAGCGGGTGTACACGAAGCTGGCGGGGAGCGATGAGACGGGGGCGGGCGGGC
>JAPKGU010000012.1 GCA_026647565.1 Phycisphaerales bacterium
GGGCCGAGAAGCGGGCTTGGTGCGAACGGAAAGCGCAGGTCCGCCTACGGTTATACGTGTGTACGGGTTCCCCTTGAGAGTCGATCTGTGGTATGTTTGGAGATCCGGGTCGCACCCGGCACAGGCGCGTCCGCTCTTCGGCCGTCGTGTCCGTTCGATGTTCGTACGGACGACCGATGAGCGCCCGCGTCGGTGGGATGGGACGATCGTGCCCATCGGTACGGAGGGTTCGCCAGGGGCGAACGAGCGGGCATGGATCGGACAACGCAGAGTGAGGCGGAGCGGGCGCTCGGGTACACATTCAAGGACGCGTCGCTTCTTGATCTGGCGCTGACGCACGCGTCGGTGTCCGAGGATCGCCTTCGGTCAAATGAGCGTCTTGAGTTCCTCGGCGACTCCGTCCTCGGGCTGGTCGTCTGCGAGATGCTCTACGAGCGGTTCCCCAACCTCCTCGAAGGGGAGATGACCAAGATCAAGTCGACGATCGTCTCCCGGCGAACGTGCGCCATGATCGCTTCGCGCCTCGGGCTCTCCTCACTCCTGGCCCTCGGAAAGGGCATGCAGGGCGCTCGCCCGGAGACCATGCCTTCCTCCCTTGCCGCGGCGGTCTTTGAGGCCGTCATCGCCGCGATCTATCTGGACGGGGGATGCGAGGCGTCGAAGAAGTTCCTTCGCCCGCTCCTTCTGGATCTCGTCGACCGAGCCGCCGTCAGCGGTCACCAGCACAACTACAAGTCGGTCCTCCAGCAGCACGCCCAGCAGGCCTTCAACGAGACTCCCTCATACAAAGTCCTCGACGAGAAAGGGCCGGATCACGCCAAGTGCTTCAAGGTCTGCGTCGAGGTCGGCGGCAGGCGATTCGAGCCCTGCTGGGGCCAATCCAAGAAGCAAGCCGAGCAGGAGGCCGCCCTCATCGCCCTGCACGAGATGGGCCTTGTCACGCGGGAGGCCGATGGCGAGGTGCGGGTCGTCAAGGCCACGGAGGCCTGACAGCGCCCGCCCCGTTCCTGTGACGATTCCTGCGATTGGCGGCGTGCCGCGTTGGTACACTCTCTGTTCGCGGCACGCCCGATCGGCTCCCGGCCCCTTGCCCGCCGATCCCGTGCTGCCGCACGGAGATCCCACATGTTCCGACTGAACGCTCCCCTCGCCCTTGCCGCCTCCGCTTCGATCCTTTTCGTGGCGCCTGCCTGGGCCCAGCCCCTCCCGACGGACCCGACGCTGGTGACGGGCACGCTCGACAACGGGCTTTCGTACATCGTCAAGCAGCACGCGATCCCCCCGGGCCGCGCGGTCATGTGGATCCACTATGACACCGGCTCGCTGAATGAGACCGACCGCCAGCGCGGCATCGCGCACTACCTGGAGCACATGGCCTTCAACGGCTCGGCGAACTTCGCGCCGGGCTCGCTCATCCCGTTCTTCCAGTCGCTCGGCATGACCTTCGGCCGCGACCAGAACGCGTTCACCAGCTTCGACCAGACGACGTACCAGTTGTCGCTTCCCGACGCCAAGCCCGAGACGCTCGCCGAGGGCATGAAGTTCTTCAGCGACGTCACCGGGCGATTGCTGCTCCTTCCCGAGGAGATCGAGTCCGAGCGTCAGATCATCCAGGAGGAGCGCCGGCGCGGCCTCTCGGGGCGTCAGCGTACTTCGTACTACGTCCTTGAGCACATCGCGCCGGGCTCGCTCTACGGCATGCGCCTCCCGATCGGCACGGAGGAGACGATCAACACCGTCAACCAGCAGGACTTCCGCGATTACTACGGCAAGTGGTACGGCGCCGGCAACGCGACGCTGATCGTCGTCGCGGACGCGGACCCCGCATCCGTCATCAAGGTGATCGGCGAGACCTTCGGCGACCTTCCCAAGACCGAGAAGCCCGTTGCGCAGGACGTCGGCGTCAAGCCCTACACGGAGCCCTTCGGCATCGTCGCCCACGACCCCGAGGTCCGCACCGAATCGCTCACCATCACCCGCATCGAGCCCCCGCGTCCCCCCGTCACGACGGTCCCCCTCTACCGCGATGAGCTCGTCGCCGCCATCGGACAGTCCGCGATGAATCGTCGCATGTCGGACAAGGTCTCTCGTGGCGGCACGTCGTACCTGAGCGCCTTCACGTCGTCGGGCACCGACTCAAGCGCCCTCTACTCCGCCGAGCTCTCGGCCCGCGCCCAGCCCGGCAAGTGGAAGGAAGCCCTGCAGGAGGTCGCCCTCGAGCTCCAGCGTGCACGCACGTTCGGCTTCTCCGCGCGCGAGCTCGCCGAGGTCCGCGCCGAACTCATCTCCGGCGCCGAGCGCGCCGTCGAGACCGAGAAGACCCGCCCCGCGCAGCAGATCATCGGCTCCATCAACAACAACCTCGCCAACGGCGAGCCCACCATGTCCGCGCAGCAGCGCCTGGACCTCCTGAAGAAGGTCCTTCCGACGATCACCGATGAGGAGGTCTCCGCCCGCTTCGCCAAGGAGTTCGACCCGACCGTCGTCTCCTTCACTGCGGTCCTCCCCTCCGGCCCGAACGTGCCGACCGAGTCCGAGCTGGTCGAGGTCGGCATGGCCGCCCTTGCCGTCAAGCCGACGCCCGAGACCGAGTCCGAGCACGCGACGGTGCTCATGTCCGAGATGCCCAAGCCCGGCAAGGTTGAGTCCGGCGAGGTGCATGCCGCCAGCGACGTCTGGTCCGGCTGGCTGACCAACGGCGCGCGCGTCCACTTCAAGAACATGACCGAGCGCCAGAACCAGGTCTCGATCTCCATCGATCTCATCGGTGGCCAGATGCTCGAGACCGCCGACAACCGCGGCATCACCAGCGCCGCCACCCTTGCGTGGTCGCGCCAGGCCACCAGGAACCTCACCTCCTCCGACATCCGCTCACTCATGACCGGCAAGAAGGTCAACGTCGGTGGCGGCGGGTTCGGCGGCGGGCGCCGTGGTGGTGGCGGCGGCGGTGGGGGGGCCGACGCGATCTCCCTCTCCATCTCCGGCAGCCCCGAGGAGCTCGAGACCGGCTTCCAGCTCGCGTACCTCCTCCTCACCGAGCCGAAGATCGAGCAGGCCGCTTTCGATCAGTTCAAGTCCACGACGCGTGAGAGCATCCTGGAGTCGCTGACCAACCCCGCGACGTACGGAGCCCGCCTTGCCGCGGGCGCGATGTATCCCGCCGACGCGGCGCGCGTCCAGCCCGTGACGGTCGAGCAGGTCGACCGCCTCACGCTCGACGCGTCGCAGGCGTGGCTCGATCGGCTCATCAAGGAGTCCCCGATCGAAGTGACGATCGTCGGCGACATCGATCGCGAGAAGGCGATGGACCTTGTCGCCCGCTACATCGGCGCGCTCCCGCCCCGCGCGAAGATCGCCCCCGACGCGTACGCCGCGCAGCGTCACCTGACGCGTCCGGCCGGTCCTCGCGTCGTGATCGAGACCATCAAGACGCCGACAGCGCAGGCGTTTGTCATGTCGGGCTTCTACGGCGCGGACCAGGTGGACCGCGACGATGCACGCGCGATGGCGCTTGCCGCGCGGATCCTCTCGACCCGCATGGTGACGGAGGTCCGTGAGAAGGAGCAGCTCGTCTACAGCATCGGCGCCGGCTCACGCACGGCGACGACGTACCCCGGCTTCGGCGTCTTCTCCGCCGCGGCTCCGACCGAGCCCGCGAAGGCCGATGCGCTCGTGGCGAAGCTTGCATCGATGTACGAGACCTTCGCCGAGGGCGGCCCCAGCGAGGAGGAGCTCGACGTGGCGCGGAAGCAGATGGCCAACACGTTCCAGACCGACCTCATCGATCCGGGGTACTGGTCCGGGCGGATCGGTCGCATGACCTTCCGTGGCGAGTCGCTCGACGACGTGGTGAACGACCCCGCGGCCTACCAGGCCATCGACGCCGAGACGATCCGCGCGACGTTCGCCAAGTACTTCTCAAAGGACAACATGATCACCGTCGTCGTGAAGCCCGAGCCCATGGAGGGCGGGGCGAACTGAGGCAGTTCGCAGAACTTACTCCTGAGACCGAGGAGTCACCCGCTCCTGCTTGGCGTGCTCCTTCGCCTCGCGGGCGAGGTCGCGGCGACGCGCGCCCTGGCGTCCTTCCTGCTCCTTGTACGGGCCATCGAACTCGCTCACGGCCCGCGCGACGCTCACGGCGTCATCGAAGTAGCCGGCGGGGACCGGGGCGAGCCCCTTCTCCTGCACGCGCCAGTCGTTGTACCCCTTGAGCAGACCCCACTCCTCGTTCTTCAGAAAGTAGAGCGCGACCACCGGCTGGTAGACCTGCTGGTCGCCCTCATCGCTCGTCCACTCGCCCCTGGCGCCGCGCCCCTCGTACGCGCGTCCCTGCACCATCGCGCAGAATCGCCGCCACTTCTCGCGAGGCGTCAGGTTCATCGGACGCGACATGAACCGTGCGATCGGGCCCGCCACGTCCCGCGGCTGCGCCCACTTGGACTTGGTCCCGAGCCAGTCCCAGAACGTGTCCTCCAGGATCAGCCCCGTCCACGACGGATCGGCGATCCACGGGTTTCCCGGCTCGCCCAGCGGCTCATACATCACCGGGCCGCCGAGATCGCGGGCGATCGCGTAGGCCGCCGAGTCGTCTCCGTGGGGCGTGGACTTGTCGAGCCCGAGCGCGACGCGTGACGAAGGACCGAACATGTTGCCGCGGGAGGTGCCGAAGATCGCCAGGAAGTCCCTGTCGAACTTGTCGCGGACGCCCCGCGTGTCGAGCCCCTTGAAACCCCCTCGCGAGACCGGGAGCTTGTCGTTGTCGGGCGTCCCAGTGTAGAACCACGCCCGTGCGATCGGGGCCAGGCCCGGCGGCTCGATCAGCTCGTCGCGATACGCATCCGCGGCGCCCTCGTACAGGCGGCTGGAGGGGTGCGCCGCGAGATGGAACCGGGGCGTGCCCGCGGGCATGTCCCCGTCCTCGTTGGCGTTCACGTCGCCCGCGGGCTGGCGCACCCAGATCGTCACGCGCGAGACCAGGTCGTTGCTCCCCCCCAGCCACTGGACGATCTCGGCTCGCTCGCTCCTCGCCCAGCGGCGCCATCCGTCGGCCGCGGAGGCGCGGCCCTCGATGATCGCGCGATCGCGCCGCCTGGTGATGACGTTGTTGAGCGCGCAGAAGTCGACGTCGACAGTCTGATTCACGGGCGTGATGAAGATCATCATCCGCTCGACGAGCTGCGCTGTCGTGACGCTGGGCGCCGGCGACGGCACAGCGGGCGTGCCATCGGTGCGAGATGCCGGCGTGGCCGGGCCGGGAGGATCCGCGAGGGGAACGGTCGCGCACGCGGAGGCGGAGAGCAGCGCGACCCCATTCAGGGCCAACATCGCGATCCGTGCGCGGCAGGAGGCGGGGGCGTGCTTCATCCGTGTCTCCATTGGAAGAACACGGCATGGTAGGGATTCCGTCCGCCGATGCGATCGCGACGTTCCGGCCCTCACGGACCGGCCGCGAGGTTCGCTTCCATCGACCGCGGTCCTCCGTGTATGCTGCACCGATGCAGAGCAAAGCCACAACCGTCGCCCAGTATCTGAAGGAGCTCCCGGAGGATCGTCGTGTCGCGATCGAGGCGGTGCGCGATGTTATCCGGAAGAACCTGGACAAGGACTACGCGGAGGGGATGTCCTACGGGATGATCGGCTACTACGTGCCGCACTCGGTGTATCCGCCGGGGTACCACTGCGATCCGAAGCTGCCCCTGCCGTTCGCGGGACTGGCCTCGCAGAAGAACGCCATGTCCGTGTACATCCTGACGGTGTACAGCGACGAGTCGGACCCGCATTCGCACTGGTTTCGCGAGGCGTGGCGAGCGACGGGTAAGAAGCTGGACATGGGCAAGTGCTGCATCCGGTTCAAGAGGGTCGACGACCTCGCGCTGGATGTCATCGGCGAGGCGATCCGCCGCTTCCCAGTGAAGAAGTTCATCGAGCACTACGAGTCCGCGATCCTGACGATGAACAAGAACGCCGCCGCGAAGCGGGGCAAGGACGCAGCTCCCGCGTCGAAGGCGAAGCCGACCGCGAAGAAGGGCACCGCGAAGAGAGCCGTTTCGAAGAAGACCGGGAAGAAGGCAGGCCCGCGGAGAGCGGTGAAGAAAGCTGCCGCGCCGAGATCGGGCCGGGCTGCGAGGAAGGCGGCGACGCGCGGACGAGCAAGGTGAGCCCGAGTCCTCGCCGTGTCCACGGCCGCGTGCGCCTCCGCCCGTTGGAGATGGCCGATGCCCCGCGCATCGCCGCGTATCGCTCCGATCCCGCCGTTGCGCGGCTGCAATCGTGGACGACGTACACGCTCGAGCAGGCCGAGGCCCTCTGCCGCACGATGCAGGGCCGCGCGATCGACGCGCCCGGCACGTGGTTCCAGATGGCGATCGTGCTGGTCGACGGGGGCGAGATGATCGGCGACTGCGGCCTGCACTTTCCCGGCTCCGGCGAGCCGGGGCACGGCACAGAGATGGAGATCGGCATCACGCTCGCAAGCGAGCACCAGGGCAAGGGGCTCGCCTCCGATGCGATCGCCGCGATCGCCACGCTCGCATTCGGTCCGCTCGGCAAGCAGTCGATCAGAGCGACGGTCGATGCACGAAACGCCGGGGCGCGTGCGCTCCTCGAACGCGCCGGCTTCAAGCCTGTGCCGGGCGGCGTGAAGCGCGTGATGTTCAAGGGGGAGTGGTGCGACGAGATCGACTACGTGCTGCGTGCTCATCCATAGTGCGACACGGAGCGCTGGATCAGCCCGCGCGGGCTGAGGAAGAAGACCTCCGCGGCCAGGTCGCCGCTCATGCGGCGGTAGACAAGAAGCACGCTCTCCAGTCCGGTCGTCGTGTGCATGGGATCGAAGCGGAGGGTGGGGTTGCGCTCGAGCGCGCGGCGGAAGTAATCGCGGACGCGGTCGATGCCGCGGAGGGCGGAGTCGTTCTCATCGGGCATCCCTGCGTTGTACCGCTTGATGAACGGCGATGAGTGCTCGATCGTCGGCTCGTAGCACGCCATGATCGCATCCAGGTCGTGGGCGTTCCACGCGGCGTACCAGCGGTCGGCAAAGGCCTTGGCGTCGCCGGGTGTCAAGGGGTGCCGGGGTGTGGTCTGGGGCTGGCCGCCGGAGGGGGGCAGCGGCGAGTGGGAGGGGCTGGATGACATGGAGATATGTTAGGTGACGGACTAGGCGCGGCGGCGTTGTGCTTGTTAACATAGAAAGATCCACTCGGTGTGGTGGAGGGCCCGGGTTGCGTCCGGGCCGGATCGGCTGCTGGCCTCGTCTCCGGCGAGGAAGATCAAGAAAGGGAGTGCTCGATGCTTATGCGTGCGACGCTTGGTGGTCTGGTTGTCTCTTGCGCGTTGATGTCGGGATGCGGCGACCCAGCGGAGGGGGACGTGGTCACGCAGTACGAGATCGGCGAGGAAGCGATCCGGGCGAGCGACGCGTCGGCGCTTCGCAACACGTTCTCATCGGACACGATTGCGTGGATGGAGGATGTGCTGCGGTGTTGCCGCGAGGCGAGCGCGACGCAGACGAAGGCGCTCGATCCGTCGAAGATGGAGATGGTGCTGATGCTGCGGAACCGGGTGGACCCCGCGACGCTGAAGTCGATGGACGTGACGGGTCTGATCCGCTGGGAGCTGGACATGGAGATGTTCGGGGTGGACGCAGACATGGACGTGTACCCGCACAGCGTCGAGATCCAGGGCGATCGCGCCGTGATGCAGATGGGAACGAAGCCGGAGCGATCCGGGTCGCTGCGCACGGGCGGCGGTCGGCGTGGGCGCGGGATCCGTGCGGTCGGCTCGATCGCCGGCATGGTGATGCAGCCGAATCTCGAGCCGATCCCCGGCTGGACCTACGACTTCGTGCTCCTCGACGGGTTCTGGTACGCGGACCACGTCAGCGAGATGAAGGATTATGACGACTACATCCGCCGGGAGGCGAAGGACGCGGGCAAGAGCGTGCCGGACTTCATCGCGGCGATGGAGAAGGAGTCGTACGGGACGCTCAGGTCAACCGTGTGGAATCCCGTGCGATGAGGGGGCACACGGCCTGCCTCACGAGCCCGACGCGGCGAGTGCGGCGTTGATCGCGGCCTCGTAGTCCGGCTCGGTCGCGACCTCCTTCACGATCTCCTGGTAGCGGACCACGCCGCGCGGGTCGATGACGGTGACGGCGCGGGTGAGGAGTCCGTTCTCGCGCATGCGCAGGGCGTAGCGATCGCCGACCTGGCGGAGCTTGCTGTCCGAGAGCGTGACGACGCGGTCGATGCCGGCGGCGGCGCACCACTTCTTCTGCGTCATGGGGAGGTCCATCGAGACGGTGAGCACGACGACGCGGTCGCCGAGCGAGGAGGCGCGTTCGTTGAAGGCGCGGGTCTCGGCGTCGCAGACGGGGGTCTCGAGCGAGGGAATGGTCGAGAGGATGACGGTCTTCCCCCTGAAGGATGCCAGGGCGACCTCTTTCATGTCGTTGCCGACAGCGGTGAAATCGGGGGCGGGCTTGCCGATGGTCACGCCCCGGGATGTCCCCTCGAGCGTGATGGGGTTGCCTCGCATGGTGACGAGGCCCTCGCGTGTGCGGAGGGAGTCCGAGCTGCCGGCGCAGCCGCCGGCAGCGGAAACAGCAACGGCAACTGCGAGAATGGATGCGGACCAGTGTGTGCGTGACATGCGGGGCCTCCGGAGATTCCAGACGCGTGGGGCACGACTGGTGTGGGAGGGTATGCGAAGACGAACACAGCGATCACGGGCGCTGAGCACGAAGGCCGAGGTCAAGGAGAAGCGCAACCAGTGCAGCCACGCTTGCCCATTCCTCCCCGATCTGCATCGTCTCGTGGTCCCAGCGGACAATCCGGGCGTCGTGCGGCAGGAGTGGATCGCTCCTTCGGAAGGCCCGTCGAATGCGTCAATGCTCAAGACGGCAGTCGATCGCGGCGGCGGCGTCCACTCGAACATGGAAAGACACCTCAAATCATACGAGCCGATCTTCCTTCGCAATCCCCAGTGCCGGTCTCACGTCCACCTGCACGACGACCTCGCGCCCGGCCTTCTCGCGCTGGAGTTCCTTCGCGGTGTCGGGATCGACGTAGTCCGAGTGGCACGAAAGCTTGGATTCCGCCTCTTCTTTGGCGATGTGGCCATTTGGCCCTTTGGCCATTTCCCGCTTCGTCTTCGACGCCAGCTTGTGGATCTCATCCGGCGAGAGCACGCCGCGCTTGGCGAGGATCTCCTGCTGCTCGGGCGTCAAGGCGGCGGACTTGACGGGCGCGCCGGCGCGCCCGTTGGCGCCGATGCGTTCGAAGCCGTCGGCCTTGCCCGAGGCGAACTCCTGGATCTCCTTCGAGATGCGGACGGAGCACCAGTCGTGGCCGCACATGGCGCAGAAGTCGGTGTCGACGTCGAGGTCCTCATCGTGGTAAGCGCGGGCGGTGTCGGGGTCGAAGGAGAGCTCGAAGTGCTTCTCCCAGTTGAGGGCGGCGCGGGCCTTGGTGAGTTCATCGTCGCGGTCGCGCGAGCCGGGGATGCCGAGGGCGACGTCCGCGGCGTGTGCCGCGATCTTGTAGGCGATGCACCCCTGCTTGACGTCGTCTTTCTTGGGGAGGCCAAGGTGTTCCTTGGGCGTGACGTAGCAGAGCATGGCCGCGCCGTGGTAGGCCATCGCGGTCGCGCCGATGCAGCTGGTGATGTGGTCGTAGCCGGGGAACATGTCGGTGACGAGCGGGCCGAGGACATAGAAGGGCGCGCCGTGGCAGAGGGTGCGCTGGATCTTGGCGTTCCATTCGATCTGGTCGAAGGGGACGTGGCCGGGGCCCTCGATCATGACCTGCACGCCCTTGCGCCAGGCGCGTTCGGTGAGTTCGCCGAGGGTTTCGAGTTCGGCGAGTTGGGCATCGTCGGTGGCGTCGGCGAGCCCGCCGGGGCGCAGCCCGTCTCCGATCGAGAACGTCACGTCGTACTGGCGGAGGATGTCGCAGATGTCCTCCCAGTGCGTGTACATGATGTTCTCTTCGTTGTGGACGAGCATCCACTTGGCCAGGAGCGAGCCGCCTCGGGAGACGATGCCGATGAGGCGGTTCCTGACGTACTTGAGGTGCGCGCGGCGGACGCCGGCGTGGATGGTGAAGTAGTCGACGCCCTGCTGAGCCTGGTGGTGGAGCGATGCTTCGATCGTCGGCCAATCGAGGTCCTCGATCTTCTTTCCGATGATCATGGAGTAGATCGGGACGGTGCCGATGGGGACTGTGGCGTTCTCGATGATCGCCGCGCGGCACTCATCCAGGTTCCCGCCCGTGGATAGGTCCATGACGGTGTCCGCGCCCCACTTCTCCGCCCACTTGAGCTTCTCAACTTCTTCGTGCGTGCCGCTCGACACGGGGCTCGCCCCCATGTTCGCGTTCACCTTTGTCTTGCTCGCACGCCCGATCGTCATCGGATCGAGCTTGTGCTTCAGGTGGTTGATGTTGGCGGGGATGACGAGGCGTCCGGCGGCGACTTCGTCGCGGACGGCCTCGGGGCCGCGGCCTTCGGCGAGGAGGGCGAAGTGGGGCTCGCGCTCTGCGACGCGCTTCATCTCCGGCGTGACGATGCCCAGGCGAGCGTGCTCGAGCTGCGTGATGGGCTTGAAGGTCTCGGGGTAGTAGACGATGCGCATGACGCGGCGGGTGTCGAGGAACGAGGCGGCCTTGCAGCCGGGGGGGACGCATGCGGCAGCGTCGGTCGCGGCGCACATGTTGGTGACGGTGCGGAGTGTCCATCCGTCGGGGAGGAAGTCCCAGGCGGTCTTGGTTGAGGGCGCGGGCATGCCGGGGGCGTCGGGGGAGGAGAACATGAGCGGGCCGCCGAGATCGGGCTTGTTGGCGAACGACCCGGGCGTGGTGACGCTCTGGGTGTTGCCGGGGTTCAGGCCGCCGCGGAGGGGGGCGGAGAAACGGGAGACGGGGCGGAGTTCGGTGGTGGGGGCCTGTGTGGTCACGTGCGGCTCCTCGCGCGAGCGCGTGGGGTGGTGCGTGCGTTTCTCAGAGGTAAGCGAGTTGGTCGGCGGGTGTCGGCTTGGAGAGCCAACCTACCCAAGACCTTCCAAGTCGTCGCTTCCCTCCGCCGGTGCGAACCGGATCAGGTTCAACGGGTGCGTCTCAGCGGCGGGCCGAAGGGTTTCGGCTGCCGCGCCCCGAGCGTTGAGTGGTAAGAGTAGGTCGAGTGCGTGCGAGCGGTGGCGTGCGTTGGAGGTGGATATGTCGGACCAGTTGCTCCGTTTCCGAGTCTCCGCGGCGTTCGGCTTGCTGGGCCTCGTTGGGGTGGGAGGCGTTCTGGGCGGGTCGGCGTTGGTGGCTGAGGAGCGGGTGCCGCCGCCGGAGGCGGGCTCGACGGCGATCATCTGTCACGCGTCGGAGCCGGGTCGGCGGCTTCTGGTGTCGGGCGTGGTGGTGGATGAGTCGGGGAGGCCGGTGCGGGGGGCGACGGTGAGCGCGTACAACACGGACGCGTCAGGCCTTTACAACCCGAGAAACTCGGACACGCGCGAGCCACGGATCAGCGGGGAGGTCAAGAGCGATGCGGAGGGGCGGTTCCAGTTCCTCACGGTCTATCCGGGCCCGTATCCGGAGATCGCCGAGCCCGCCCATGTTCACTTCGGCGCGACAGCGCGGCGTTTCAAGCAGGCATGGGCGACGATCTGGATCGAGGGTGATCCGCTGATCACGGCGGAGCGGAAGGCGTGGGAGGAGCAAGACGAGGAGACGCGGGTTGTGCCGGCCGAGAGCATCGAGGGCCTTGCGTTTGCGCGGGTGACCATCGTGATGAAGCGAGACTGAGGCGCCCGGGTCAAAGGGAAAGTGTCTCGGATTCGTGAACCTCGCCCGGTCCGGTGGCGACTGCTGGTCCAGAATGGGGATTATGGATCGCATGCCCGACCGGACGCCCGACCAGATCTATGACGAGTGGCTCGTCATTCGTTCGCAGGACGGAGAGGTCGCGGCGCTCACGGAGCTGGTGTCACGCTGGAACGGGCGGCTCATCGGCTTTGCGATGGGGCTGACGGGTGAAGAGGCGGCAGCGCTGGACGCGGTGCAGGGGGCGTGGCTGGTGGCGGCGCGGGATATCGGGAAGCTGCGGGACCCCGCGCGATTCGCGTGATGGATGCTCCGGGTGGTGGCGAATCGATGCGCGGATCTGGCTCGGGGAGAGTCGCGTCGGCGTCGGACCGAGCGGGCGCGGGCGCTCGAGAGTGATCGGCGAATCGCGAACCCGGGGGAAGCGGCCGGCGACAGTGATGAGAGCGAGCGTGTGAGGCGGGCGATCCGCACGCTGGGGAACGCCCAGCGGGAGATCCTGGGGCTGCACCACGGCGCCGGGATGTCGGTGTCGGCGATCGCGGCGATGCTCGGCGTACCGGAGGGGACGGTGAAGTCCCGGCTGCACGCGGCTCGGAGCGAACTCAGGGCGATACTCGAAAGGAGTGCAACATGAGCGTCAACAGTGGGAACATGAGCGAGCGCGAGATGGACGAGGCGATCCACCGGGCGATGCGATCGGGGGCGACCGAGCCGCCGCTGCTCACGCAGGTGGCCGAGGCGATGGCCGGACGTTCCTGGTGGCTGAACCTGCTCGCGGTCCCGTTGATGTTCGCGTTCTTCGGTGTGTGCGTCTGGTCGGCGGTTCGGTTCTTCGGCGAGACGCAGACACGCGAGCAGATCATGTGGGCTGTCGTGTTTCTCTTCAGCACGCAGAGCATCGCGATACTGAAACTCTGGTACTGGATGCTGATGAATCGCAACGCGGTGACGCGCGAGGTGAAGCGGCTGGAGTTGCAGGTGGCGCGGCTCGCGGCGAGGCCGGATCAGTCGTGAGGGTCCTCAGCGGCGCCGCGAGGCCCGCTGGCTCGATGCCTTTCTCGAGGTCTTCTTCGAGCCGGCGGCTTTCGTGCGGGCTGGTTTCTTCCGGATCGGGGCCTTCTTCGCGATCTTCCTGGAGAGCTTTCGGGAGGGCTTCGGAGCGGGCTTCGTGCCCGCTTTCTTGTCAGCTTTCTTGTGGGCCTTCTTCTGGACTTTCTTCCGGGCTTTCTTCTGGGCTTTCCTCTGGGCTTTCTTGGTGGAGGCCTTCACTGCAGATCGACTTCTTGTCCTTGTGGTCGAGGCCTTGGACCGTTTGGATGCAGTGGCCCTCTTGAACGTGGCCTTTGGCTTGGCGAGTTCCGTTGGGGCGGGTGCTGGCGTTGACTCGACCAGCGCGGGAGAGGCAAAGCCGTCGCGTGTCACGACACCGATGTCGCGGAGGTCGCCTCCGTCGAAGCCGGAGCCGACACCTCGCCACGGTGCGCCGCCGAGGAGCGTGCCGCGATCAACGCGCCGACAGGCCTCGGCGACGAGAAGGATGGAGAGCGGTTCGATCAGCCCGCACGCGACGAGCCACGACGCGTCGTCGTCGAGCGTCGCGCAGAGATCGCTGAGCGCTTTGAACGAGGGGATGATGAAGTAGCGGGTCTCCGGCCACCACTCGGGGTCGCAGGGCCAGTCTGAGTCCTCGGGATCGAAGCGCGTCGAGCCGCAGATGTAGAGCGTGTGCTCGGGGTGCTGGTCGGGGGCGGGGGGTGAGCCGTCCTCGCTTCCGAAGAGCATCTCCACAAGTCCAAAGCAGAGTCCGTTGATATCGGGCGCGGGTTCGTCATCGGTGAGAACGTGGACCAGTTGCTCGCAGAGGGCTTCGACGTCGATCGCAACGTCGAGTCCCTCTGCGACCTCGGACACCTGCGCGGGGAGCGCGGGAAGGACCAACTGACGGATCCGGGCGAAGGCACTCGCGACCGGGGTCTTGTTCGCGATGCTCTGGAGTGCGGCGCTCGCTGCTTTCTCGGCCAGTTCGTAGCTCATGATTCGTTTCCTGCGCGGACGATCGCCGGTGTGGCGGCGCTGCGTAGGGGCGAGCATATCGACAGAGGGCCGGCGCGGCCAGAGTCCCGGACGTACCCTTTTGGGCCAGGAGGGACTTGCGATGCTGGGGCCGGATGCGCGGCTGATGGCGGGGTTCCTGGATCGGACGAGGCGTCGGCTGTCGGCGTGCCGCGCGGGAGAGGGAGTCGGCGCGCCGGGAGCCGAGGTCGGCATTCGCGACATGGGGCCGGGGTTCCTGACGTGGAGAGTTGTCGACGATGGATCGTCGACGCCGACGGCGAGCTCGGACCGCGTGTTCTGGATCGCGCCCGATCGAGCGGTCTCGGGTGCGGATCTGGATGAGGCGATCGGGTACTACAGGTCGCTCCGACGAGCTCGGGCGTTCTTTGTGCTCGGCCCGGAGGCGTGGAGCGAGGAACTGGGCGCCGAGATGGCGCGGCGCGGGATGAGACCGTGGACACAGGTGCGGTACCCGGCGCTGGCGCGGGAGACGGTCGAGCGGGCCGGAGAGGAGTGGGGGAGCACGACGCTTGAGCCGAGGATCGTGACGGGCGACGATCCGTCCGCACTCGATCGCGTGCTGGAGTCGATCGGCCCTTGGTACGGTCGCGAGTGGCTCGGCCTGGTACGGCGTGTGGTGGTTGAGGCGGGCGCGGAGCTGCACCTGGCCTGGGACGCTGCGCTCAACCGACCGGTCGCGATCGGCGGAGTCGTTGTTGAAGGGGACTGGTCGTATGTCTGCTTCGGCGCAACAGAGGAGTCGCACCGGAGACGGGGCGGGCAGACGCTGCTCTTTCGAACGCGGCTGGTCAGTGCCAGCGGGCGAGGAGCGAGGTGGTGCGTCGGCGAGACGAACTCGATGGCGGAGCAGTCGCTGAGGAACTTCCTGCGGTGCGGCTTTGCGGAGGCGTTCGAGATGCGCGTGTGGGGGTGGGAAGAAGCCCGGCCACAAGGGGTGGGCCCGGTTGTGGAAACGCTCAGCGTCTGATCGCTACGTCCACAACGATCGGCAGGTGGTCGCTCGCGCCGGAGTCGTCCCGCTCCAGGCCCATCCGCGCGAGGGCGGCGTCGCTCAGCCGGCGGGTGTCGATCGCCGTCGCGCCGAGCACGCGGCAGCCCGCTCCGCTGTAGAGCACGTAGTCCAAGCGTCCCGGCGTGAAGCTCGTCTGCCAATCGACCCACGTGTACGTGGCGTTGTCGCCGAGCACGCGTACCGGCGCGATCTCGAGGTCGGAGCCGTCGGAGTCCAGGCCCTTGCCGATGAGGTCCAGCGGCGTGCGGGTGCCGACCAGGTTCATGTCGCCGGCGACGACGCGCACCCATGTGGGATCATCGGCGATCGCATCGCCGAGCGCCGAAGCGATGCGGCCCGCTTCTGCGATGCGAGTGCTGTCCTCGGGGCTGGTGGCGCTGCCGCAGCACTTGAGGTGCGTGCTTGCGACGACGATATCGCCGACGGGGAGCGCGACGACGCCGCTCACAATGCGTGCGTTGTGATCGCGTCCGTCGTGCGGGAAGGTGACGCCGTCCTGGACAAGAGGTGTGATCGGATAGGGCGAGACGATCGCCACGCCCCAGGACCGGCCCGAGAGGGCGTGCCATCTCGCGGTCGGGCTGTCGATGTGCTCATGGAACCAGCGTGCGATCTGGGCCGGCTGCTTTGCTTCCCACTCCTGAATCAGGACCACGTCGGGCCGCACGAGCTCGATGACGCGAGCGAAGGGGGCTGAGTTCTTCTCTGGGTTGTTGCGATGGATGTTCCAGTTGAGGACGCGGATCGCGCCCGCCGGTCGGGGAGGAAGCGTCGCGTCGGCGAGCGGGGGCTGCTCGGAGGCGATGGGCTTCTCCGCGATGAACGCATCGGACCACCCGCGCAGCGAGCCGCCCGAGTCGCGAAGGGTGATGACGCCCTCCCACGCGCTCGCGGCTTCCAGCGCCGAGGTGTCGGTGCCCGTGGCGACGTGCCGCGAGATGCGTGCCTCGTACCAGTTCGACGCGTGCGTGGGCGTGAAGAGCAGATCAAGCCCCGCGACGGGGATCTTGGTGCGTGAGCCGGTGCGATCCACGACGTATGCCGCGGCGCCGCGGTCGAGCGATCCCTCGGCGTTGCGGGGCGAGAACTCGATCTCGAGATCGACGCCCATGCCCGCGGCATCAACTGGATCGAGCATGGCGAACCCCGTGCCGCCGTCGCCGTCGAGGTCCAGATGGATCGTGACGGTCTGGTCGGACGCCTGGAGGGCCTTGTTCTCCCCGTCCACGCTGAAGCGCAGGTAGAGGTACGCAGGGTCAGCAGTGGCGACCACGTCCTTGGGCCATTCGCCGGTATCGCCGTCGATCGTGACGGGGCCTGACCAGGACGAGCGAGCGGGCGCCGGTGCTGGAGCGGGGTCACCCGGCACGGACTCGCAACCGGTGGCGAGGAGGATGACGGCGCACGCGGAAAGTCGCATCAGCCGGGGGATGACAGGTGTCACTGAGAAGGGGAAGCGTGCGTGCATGAGAGACTCCGTGAGGCGGGCGCCGGCATGAGACGTGTACGCGGGTCGGAAGTGTGCGCACGCCGGTGCCGCGGGGCAACCGGGATCCGGAGCATGCCGCCCGCGTTGTTCACTCTCTTGATGGCTCGGATGCGATGAGTTCGATGCGGTCGAGATTGAACAGGAAACCCTTCGGGCCTCGGAAGACGAGGTAGAGATCGTGCGTGCCACCCGGCGAGACAATCGGGGCTTCGATGTCGGTCCATGTGGTCCAGGAGCTCGTGGAGGGGATGGCGGCAATGCCGATCAGGTCCCCTATGGGTGAGCCGAGGCGTATCTCGATCGACCCGCCATTCGTCGCGGACGAGCACCGGAAGCGAATCGCGGCGAGGCCGTCCAATCGGACGGGTGAGAAGGCGGCGTGGTCGCCATTCTCGATGAAGGCCAGTGCGGTGATGCTGGCACCGGCGGTGCTGGCGGGGTCGGGCTTGGACTCGACTTGTGTTCCTCGGGTCGTGGTGGCACGCTCCGCCTCGATGATGCGGCGCTGGAGGATGACTTCTCGCGTGCCACCGAGCGGGGGGACGCCGGGAGCGCCTCCGTCAACGTACGTCGCGCGAAGGACAATCGACGCGGGCTGGTTGGGGTCGCCCTCCGGCTCCGGACCGAGCTTGAGCGTTCCAACCGGTCCGGTGGCCTGAGCGATGGTTGTGACGACGTTGCCCCGTCGGAGCGAGAGCGTCGCGGTGAGACGCGAGGGGTCGATGCCGCCGGAGCCGGAGTCTTCGGGGTCTTCAACGTGGATGCGGTAGTTGATGGCATCACCCTCGGTGACGATTGTGCCGGGCTTCGGGGCGTCGAAGCGGACGTTCGGAGCGGTGTTCCCGGCGTGGATCTCGAGGATCTCGCTTCGTTCCGTGCCGTCGGCGTCGCGGGCGGTGACGCGAACGCGGTGCAGGCCGGTGGTCGTGAAGGTGTGCTCCGACTTTGTGCCGCGTGAGTCGATGGAGCCGTCGCCGTCGAAGTCCCAGCCGATCTCGAGTGACACGGGTGCGTCGGCCATTCCGGGCGGAGCTGACTGCGGCTTGCTCCCGCTTGCATCGAACGAGACCCTGAGGGGCACGGCACCGTTGGTCGGCTCGGCCTTCGCGGCGACGTGCGGCGGGCGCTTGCCTTCGGCGTACCAGCCGATGCGAGTGATGCGAGAGTCGGTGTTCTGCCCCCCGAACTCGCTCCCCCATTCGATGAGGTACAGCCGCCCGTCGGGGCCGAGCTCGAGTTCGTGGGGCCGGGCGAAGGAGCGATCGGAGAGGAACGGTTCGATCGAGAGCGCCGCGCCGGACTCATCGGTGCGGATAGCGAAGATCCTGCCTCGCGCCCATTCGTACATGAAAGTGACACCGTCCATGCTCGGGGGAAGGGCGTTCTCGCTCAGCGCACCATGCCGTTCCGCGAGCCACGCGCGTCTGTAGGTCGGTCCGCCCATGGCGCAGCGGCCGCCGGAACCCATCATCGGGAACTCGTCCGATTGGCCGTAGGGGTACCAGACCCACGCGGGCGTCGCCGGAGGAAGCACTCTCGCGCCGTTGCGGTTCGGCGAGTCGTTGACCGGAGAAGCGGGGTCGAACGGATCGCCCGGCGTTTCGGTGGCAAAGTCGTAGTCGCGGTAGATCTTGTTGTCGCCGATGAAGTAGGGCCAGCCGCAGTTTGCCGCGGCTCGGATCTGGTTGAACTCATCGTGTCCCTTGGGGCCGCGCGTCTCGGAGATGGCGTCGGAGTCCGGGCCGACGTCGCCGAAGTAGAGCCAGTTGGTCACGGGGTCGATGCCGATGCGGAACGGGTTCCGGCAGCCCATGACGTAGACCTCGGGCCTGCCCTTGGCGCCGTCCTTTGGGAAGAGGTTGCCGTCCGGGATCTCGTAGCCGCCGGAGGGGAGCGGGCGGATGCGAAGGATCTTTCCTCGGAGATCGCCGGTGCTGGCGCTGCTTTTCTGGGCGTCCCATGGCGCGCGTCCCGGGCGTTCGTCGATCGGAGCGAAGCCGTCCGAGGCGAAGGGATTGGTGTTGTCGCCGATGGAGAGATAGAGAAGTCCGTCGGGGCCGAAGGCGACGGAGCCGCCGCTGTGGCAGCATTCCTCCCGCTGGGTCTGCACGTCGATGACAACGGACTCGCTCGCGGGATCGAGCAGGTCGTCCGTCATCGTGAATCGCGAGAGACGGTTGTGGGCCGTCGTACCGACGGGCGAGTAGTAGATGTAGATCCAGCCGTTGTCCATGAACGCGGGGTCGAGGGCCATGCCGAGGAGGCCGTCCTCGAGCGCCGTCGTGACGTTGAGCACTCCGGCGATGCGGGTTCCGGAGTCCTCGCTCCAGACCTTAACCAGTCCGCCCCGTTCGATGTAGATGACGCGCCCGTCGGGGGTGACAGCGAGTTCCATGGGATCGAGCGTGTCGTCGTCGATGGTCTCGACCTCGTAGTGGTTCCAGATCGTGCCGCCGGCGTCGTGCGATGCGCGAGCGTCGTTGCCGAGAGCCCATGCGATCCCGCCCTTGAGGTGCTCGATCACCAGGGGCTCGGCGAAGGACTCGGCGGTGTGGCCCAGCCCGGTGTAAAACGCCCGGCCGCCGGCGTAGTGGTGGCACCACGCGATGGGGTGGTCGCCGGTGGGAGTGGCGTCCATCGCGGCGCCTGTGTACGACGACTCGTCGAGGGACATGAGGACGTGAACCCTGCCACGCGGATTCTCGCGATAGTCGTACCACTCGTCGGTGCGGACCCAGCGCTCGGGGAGGTGCGCCGTTGCGGGGTGCGTGCGATCTGTCACGAGGATGGTCGCCGGCTGCACGGCGGGGTGGCTCTTGAACGCCCCGCCCACAAGCCCCTGGTACCACGCCCAGTCGTACTCGGTGTCCGCGGCGGCATGGACCCCGACCCACCCGCGACCCGCGCGGATGAACCGCTCGAGCGCCCCCTGCTGCGCGTCGTCCAGGACATCACCCGTCGTGCTCAGAAAGATCACCACGCCGAAACGTGCGAGGTTGTCGTCGGTGAAGGCGGCGGCGTCCTGCGACCACTCGGATTCGAGGCCCATCGAAGCCGCGAGATCCGTGAGGGCCTTTGCCCCGACGGTGATTGAGTCGTGCCTGAAGCCCGCCGTGCGGCTGAAGATCAGGACGCGATCCGGGGCCTGCGCCCACGCGGTCGCGCTCGGGATCAGGCAGAGAACGGCGAGGGCCAGCCACGACGCGGGGATTCGGGGGAGTCTCTTCACATGTGCAGCGTATCCGAAAGCGTGTCCGTGGTGCGTCGCGACCCCCAGACGACTACGCCGGCCAGACCGCGCCCTCGATGAACTCAACGGAGTTGCGGCCCGGGTCGCGGATGTAGATTGATCTGCCGCGCACCAGCCCGTCCAGCGGCTCCCACCCGACCTCTTTCTCGATGTCGACGCCGGCGCGGGCGAGGTGCGCTTTCCAGGTGTCATAGGAACCGGCTTCGATGGTGAAGGCGATGTGGCCCTCGCCCGTTGCGCCGTGGGCCGGGGCGATGTGGTGGCCGAGTCGGGTGATGCTGGCGAGGAAGATGAGGAGCACCTGCGTCGCGCTCACTCGGAACGCGCGGCTGCGTTCCTCCACGCTGCTGACAAGGCGCAGGCCGATGACATCTCGATAGAAGCGCTCGGCATCGGGGAGGTCTTCGCAGTAGAGCACGGTCTCGTGGATGGCGACGGGTTGCATGAGTACTCATTTGATGCACAATCCGGCGTCAGGTGACGCCGGTGCTGCGTGTGTGCTATCGACCCAGGCGGAGCGGTCTTGTGGCGTGTGGGATCGCACTCCAGCGCACTTCGGCGGCTACGCACAGGACCATCCTGCAGGACAGCGATGTGGTCGCTACGCTCTTGCTCGGTGTGTCGGCCGCTCGGGCCACGCACCGGGAGTTCATCGATGTCCGGCCCGAAGTCGATCACCAGCACGGCCTCGTTCCAAGCACGCCTCGTCCATGCGGAGGCATGGCGAACCGCCATCACGGGTGCGTGCTTCGGGCTGGTGCTGGCGACGTGGCTTCTCCGGCGCGCCCTTGGGGGTGTGGACGCCGCGAGTGACGCGATCTTCTATCCAACGGTTGCGTTGCTCGGGCTTGGCGTGGGGTACCAGGCGCTCGCCTTTGTGCTGGCGCGGCGGCATGTCGCGCGCGGGAGCCGTCTGCCGGTGTCTCAGTTCATTGCCGGCATCGCGATCGACGCGATGGTCCCTTTCGGGCTGCTGCTGATCCTGCACTTTCGTTCTCCGCTTGGCGACACGGTGTCTCTCACCTCTCCCGCGATCATGCTGTATCCGATCGTCATCATGTTGAGCGTGCTGCGACTGCGCGTGCGGCTGTCGATCCTGGTGGGACTCCTGGCCTCTGTCGGTCATGCGATACTGGTGCTCGACACGTACCGACGTGGCCACCTGGATGTTCACGCGCTGCCCCGGGCCATGACGTACGGCGCGTTGCTCGCGATGTCGGGCGCTGCTGCGGGCGTGCTCGCGCACTTCGTCCGGGCCTACATCCGGGAGGCGATCCAAGAGGCCGAGAACGCGGAGCGATCCGCAAGATCACTGGCCTCGGTCGAGCACGAGCTCGGGATCGCGCGCGACATCCAGATGGGGCTTCTCCCGGTCGAGCCCCCGCCGTTGCCGGGATTCGACATCGCGGGCATGGCCCGTCCCGCGGCCCACGCCGGAGGCGACTACTACGACTGGCAGATGATTGCGGACGGTCGGTGCGTCGTGGCGGTGGCGGACGTGACGGGGCACGGCATCGGCCCGGCACTCGTGATGGCGGTCTGCCGCGCGTATGCGCGAGCGACCGTGCCGATGGTCGCGAGCGCTGAGGAGTTTCTGGAGCGGATCAACGGGCTTGTGTCGAAGGACCTGAGCACGGGCCGATTCATCACGATGGCCGTAGCGATCGTGAGTTCGGACGGTCATGTCGATCTGCTCTCTGCCGGGCACGGACCGACGTTTCTGTATCGCGCCGGAACGAGGTCGGTGGAGCGGTTCGGGGGTGCCGGGCTTCCGCTTGGGATCATGGAGGAGGAGCGATACACGCCGACGGAGCGCCTGCGCATGGACCCGGGCGACGTGCTCGTCATGCTCACGGACGGGTTCATGGAGCGATCTTCGGTCGAAGGAAAGATGTACGGACTGGAGCGGCTGACGCAGACCGTCGCGGCCAGCTCCGGGCGCTCTGCGAGGGAGACGATCGAGGCGATCGATGCCGAGGTCACTGCCTTCGGCGCGGGCGCTGCGCAGGGCGATGACATGACGATCGTGGTTCTCAAGCGGGTCTGAGTGCCCGCGAACATACACTCGCACATGACACTCCAGAAGCGGCGTGCAGCGGCGAAGAAGTTCCGTCCGGAGACTGTCCGTCTGCTTCTTGTGGCCGAGGCCCCGCCGTGCGACACGGAGCGATACTTCTACTTTGAGCGGGTCGATCGGCACGACTGGCTCTTCCGATATGTGTGGGAGGGGCTGACGGGCGAGAAGCCGGTCCGCGAGACGAAGACCGAGCATCTCAGGACGCTGCGCGACGCGGGTGTCTTCATGATCGACCTGCACGAGGAGAACATCTCGGAACCGACGCTCACGGAGCTTCGAGCGTGCGTCCCGGATCTCGTTGAGCGTTGCCGCGCGCTGAAGCCGTCGGCGATCGTGCTCATCAAGTCGGTGGTGTACGACGCGGCTTACGAGGCGCTGCGCGACGACGGACTCCCGGTGATCGACGCGCGGATGCCCTTCCCCGCCAGCGGACAGCAGAGGAAGTTCCTTGTTGCGTTCCGTGAGGCGGCCGCGGCGGCGCGAGTCAGCATGTGAGTTGCCGGCCCGTGGGCCGGCGCTGTTCACGCCACGGGCCCGGCTTGGGGCGATCCGCCGCTCGCTGCGGCGTCGGCGAGCGCGGCCAAGCTCTCGACTTCGAGATCGGCACGCACGCCCGGTTCAACTCGTGGCGTGGCGCCCCAGCGTCCCCGCTGGCGGTTGACCCAGACGGTCGCGTACCCCATCTCCCGCGCCGGCGCGATGTCGTGGTAGAGCGACTGCGCCACGTGCACGATGCGTGAGATGGGGATGCCGAGCACTTCGGGCGCTCGCTCGAAGTGGGCGCGTGCGGGCTTGTAAGACTGGACATCCTCCGCCGTCACGAGTGCGTCGAGGGGGATTCCGAGTATCGGGCGCGAGGCCTCGAAGAGGTCCCTGTCGATGTTCGAGCAGACGCAGAGCCGGAAGCGAGTCTTGAGCCGTCGCAGCGCATCGGCCGTGTCGGCGAACGCCTGCCAGTTGCGGATGGAGCGTGCGAGGGCGTCCTCTTCGCCCGATTCGATCCGGAAGCCGAGCTCGCCGGCGATGCCCGCGAGGCACCCGCGCATGACAAGTCTGTACGGGATGAACGGCCCACGCTCGAGCGCCGCCTCGTATCGGGCGTAGCACTCGAGCAGCGTGTTGTCGTCGGGTGCCGGGGGCGTGATCCGCGACGCGAACGGGCGGAGGGCGTCCAGCAGCCCGCGCTCCCAGTCGATCAACGTCCCATAGCAATCGAACGTCATCGCCTCGAATCGAGTCAGGTTGAGCATCTCCACACGATATCCCCTTTCGGCGCTTCGCCCGCTTGGATCGCGATCGATTCCCTGGTAGACTGCGCCCGCGGGATCGCTCGTCCGATTGCTCTGCCCTCGCCGGGGCCGGCGCTCGGACGCGGTCGCGTGAAGTCCCGTTGCTCAGCTCCCGGCCCCGGCGCGGAGACCCAACGAATGGACACGCCAGCGGATCTCATGTTCGCCGCCTCCGGACGGAACGTGGTGGCGCTCGACCGATACACGGGCCGGCCGGCGTGGCGGATCAAGCTGCCTCGGTTCTTCGGCGGTTCAATTGTGACGATCATGGCCGCGGGCAACGAGG
The DNA here is from genome assembly GCA_026647565.1 of Phycisphaerales bacterium. Taxonomy (GTDB): domain Bacteria; phylum Planctomycetota; class Phycisphaerae; order Phycisphaerales; family UBA1924; genus JAHBWV01. The sequence goes on from JAPKGU010000012.1 coordinate 23,293, forward strand.
TCTTCGTCGGGAGGGGCGGCTATGTCTATTGCCTCGATCGCGCGAGCGGTGGCGTGCTCTGGGAGCGTGGAATCAGTACGTCCGGGGGCGGGCTTGTCATGATGGCGGCCGACGGAAACGGGGCCACCGATGCCGCATCCGTGGCCGCGGCGATGGCGGCGCAAGCGGCTGCGGCCGCGGGCGCGGCAGCCGCGGCTACCGCAGCGGCATCAGCCGCGTCCTGAGTCTCGCTCGCGACGGAGGTGGTCTGCGGCCCGCGCGTACTCGTCGGCGGCAAGGCGTCGCGCCATCCGCCTCGACACCACGCGGACGATCGTGAGCACGAACCCGACAAGCGCGAGCGCCGTGCCGCACCAGAACATTGCGTGATGGACGCCAGGACCGGCGGCGAGTTCTCTCACGGCGTCAAAGATGCCGCGCGGGCTTGTGTCCATGTCCGGCTGGCCGAGGTCGGCCATGCGCTCGCCGATCGCGATGTAGGCGCGGACCATGAGTATCGCGCCGGCACCGACGATGAGCGTCAGTCCGACGAGGACAATGGAGAGCGTGAGGAAGATGGAGAGGACGAGTCGGTTGCTCACCCGGGCGAGTCTATCGGGTCCGATGTGCACGTGCCCTCTTCTGGCGCGGGACGCGATCAGGCCTTGCGGACCGTCCGCTGCTCGATCCGCTTCTCGGATGTGGTGCGGACGATGCGATCGATGTAGTTGCCGGGCGTGTGGATCTGGTCGGGGTCGATGCCGCCAACGGGGACAAGGTCCTCGACCTCGGCGATGACGAATGAGGCAGCTCCAGCCATCATGGCATTGAAGTTCCGTGCGGTCTTGCGATAAACGAGGTTGCCGAAGTGGTCGGCTTTGTAGGCCTTGACGAGAGCAAGGTCGGCAAAGAGACCGGTTTCCAGGACATAGGCGCGCTTGCGGGCGCCCTCCGGGCGTGCGGCGCCCTTGACGTCGCGGTTCATGGCGCGAGTGTCCTCGCTGGGCCGGTAGAACTCGCGCGTCTCCTTGCCCTCGGCCACGGGCGTGCCGACGCCGGTTGCCGTGTAGAACGCGGGAATCCCGGCTCCGCCGGCGCGGATGCGTTCGGCGAGCGTCCCTTGCGGGTTGAACTCGACCTCGAGCTCCCCGCTGATGAACTGCTTCTCAAACGTCGCGTTCTCGCCGACGTACGAGGAGACCATCTTGGCGATCTGACGCGTCTGGAGGAGCAGGCCAAGGCCGAAGTCATCAACACCGGCGTTGTTTGAGATGCAGGTGATGCCCTTCACGCCCGTGTCGCGCAGGGCGACGATGAGTCGTTCCGGGATGCCGCACAGCCCGAAGCCGCCGACCATGACGGTCATGCCGTCGCGAACGACACCATTGGCCTTAAGATCGGCCATTGCCAGCTCGGGTGTTGCGAAGACCTTCTGGACCATGCGGAACTCCTCCTGCGATCGTACGCTGTCCAGAAGATATGCCATCGCGCGGACCGGCGTCAGACCAGAGGCTTGCGGACGCTCAGAACAGGTTCTGCTGGTCCTTCACCTCGCGGGGCCTCGTCGCAAGCTCGTCGAGCTGGCGCCGCATGTCGTCGACGGACTGGAACTGGTGGTACTCACTGGCGAAGCGCAGGAACGCGACCTCGTCGACCTCGAGCAGCTTCCGCATGACGCGCTCACCGATGACGCGGGAGGCGACCTCCCGCTCGAAGTCGCGAACGAGGGCTTCTTCGACCTCCTCGGCGATCCGCTGCTTGACCTCTTCGCTGATCGCGCGCTTGCCGCATGCCGCGATGATGCCCTTGAGCACGTTCTGCCGGTCGAATGGAACGTGGGTGCCGTCGCGCTTGACGACCATGAGGCGCGAGGTCAGTTCGACGCGTTCGTAGGTGGTGAAGCGCTTGCCGCAGTGCACACACTCTCGGCGCCTTCGGATGACGCGGCCGCCGTCGCTCGCGCGGCTGTCGATCACCTTGTCGTTGTCGACCTCGCAATAGGGGCAGATCACGCACGGAACTATATCAGGATCAAGCCACGAGTGTCCGGCGCGCGAGCACGCATGGCGTCACGCGTGTCGCGGGGCGCCCCTCGACGGGCAGCGTGAAAGGAGCTCCAATGGCGGGTTCATCCCTTGTTGGGATGGCAGGGCCTGGCCGGCACTCGAGGAACCGGGCGGCAAGGGTGTGAGTGGTCCGGTGGCCGCGCCGACGGTGTTTGACGACGGCGCGGGGCCGGCCCTTGACGCCGGCGGCGACTTCGCCACCGCAGGGGGCGTGGCCACAAACCGCATCGCGAAGTGGGGTCGCCTGGCCGTGCGGCGGGTTCGATCGGCGTTCCGCGTGGCGGACAAGCGTGCGATTCAAACGAGCCGCGCCGCACCGAACTAGAACGAGAATGTGGTCTCCAGCCAGACGCGAGCGAGGTCAGGCTGGCCATTGTGCCCATCGAAGTAAGCTGCTTTGAAGAGGACGGTCCAGTTCGGGCGCAGCTTCTTGCTGAGCACTCCATCGAGTTCGTATCCGAGGTCGTCTCCGCCTTCGTCGCTCCAGAACTGGTGGATGGTGAACTCTGACTTGATGCCTCCCGGCAGGTCGGCGAAGACTCCGACGTACGCGTCATGGAGACCGAACGGCGGCGTGGTGACAAACTGATCTGCATACCCCTGGAACTTGTGATTGGTGCCCAAAGGGAAGCGGAAGGCCGTTACGCCGTCATCGCTGCCGAGCAGCTGATACCCCGCTTGGATCGCGCCAAGGCCGGCCTTGTTGAAGCGAAGCTGGGCCGCGAAGAAGTTGGCCGCGAAGTCCGTCGGATTGCGGCCGGCATCGACCTGATACGCGTACACGAGCTCGTAGTCGAAGTAGGACTGGTTGGCGTCCTTTCCTGCCGGTCCGCGTCCCAGATCGCCGGTGAGTCGCACGCCGTATTTATCCACGCTATCGGCCGGAGCATCGGTATCGAAGTCGAGGAGATAGGCGAACGGGGTCACGCGGAGTTCCGGGGCGACGGCGTAGCTCGAGCGGATGAGATGCGACTGTGACTCGTAGTTGGGTCCATCGGGCCCGAAGATGCGCTGCACGTGCCATACGTATGCGTACTGCACGGTCAGCCCTTTGATGCCAAGGTCGGATTCGACGGACGCGGCGTCAAAGGTCTGCTCGAACTGTCGCCAGCCGACGTTTCCGATGAATCGTTCGTCGTCGAGCTTCACCCGCTGGCGGCCGACCTCCGCTTCGCTCCGGTCAGACCAGCAGCAGGCGGTCGCAGCAACTCTCAGATGGAATGTAGTATTGCAAACGGGGAAAGGTCAGCGTCGCGGCGACCCTTGATGTCTGATTGAGCGCCGGTGGTCGCGAACACTCGGGCGATTGCGAGGCCGGCTCCTGCTGTGTCGTCATTGACGACGACCAGACGCTGTGAACCGGCGATGTCGCAATCCGCGCGGAATGAACCGGAACAACGAGGAGGATCGGCCCGCAGGGAACCGGCCCCAATGAGTACGCCGCGAAAGGTCACGACCGGACCGCTGGTCCGGCCGTAGCGGGAACTGGAGCTGCGTTTCCGCTCGACGCCCGTGACGACCGGACACGCTTGAGTCGAAGGCTGTTCAGCACCACACTCACGCTGCTGAAGGCCATCGCAGCGCTCGCGATCATCGGCGAAAGCAACCACCCGGTAAGCGGATAGAGCACGCCCGCCGCGACGGGGATGCCCACCACGTTGTAGATGAACGCCCAGAAGAGGTTCTGACGAATCGTCCGCATCGTCGCGTGCGAGAGGGCGATCGCCTGCGGCACCGCGCGCAGATCGCCCCGCATGAGCGTGATGTCCGCCGACTCCATCGCGACGTCCGTCCCGGTGCCGACAGCGAGCCCGATGTCCGCCCGCGCGAGCGCCGGCGCATCGTTGATGCCGTCGCCCACCATGCCCACGACGTGGCCCTCTTCCTGCAGCGATCGAACCTTGTCGGTCTTGTCCTTCGGCAGCACCTCGGCAAAGACGTGATCGACCCCCACTTGCGAGGCCACGGCCTCCGCCGTGAGGCGGTTGTCGCCGGTCATCATCACCACGCGCAGCCCCAGGCCGCGCATCGTCTCGACGGCCTCCTTGGACTCCGGCCGGATGGTGTCAGCGACAGCCACGATCCCCGCCTCACGCCCATCGATCGCAACAAACATCGGCGTGCGGCCCAGCGCCGCCAGTTTCGCTCCCTTTGTCGCAAGGGTGATCGCGACGCCGCGTTCCTCGAGCAGCGCCGCCTTGCCGACAAGCAGCCGCTTCCCATCCACGCTCGCCTCGACACCATGCCCGACGATCGCGCCAAACTCCGTGGGCTCGACCAGTCGCGCGCTCCGGGCAGTCGCCTCGCGCACGATCGCCGCGGCGAGCGGATGCTCGCTGTGACGCTCCGCCGAGGCCGCCAGCCGCAGAAGTTCCTCAGCGTCAACGCCCGAGTTCGCGGCAGGGACGACATCCGTCACCGCGGGCCTCCCGTGTGTGATCGTCCCCGTCTTATCGAGCACGATCGCGGTCAGTTTGTGCGCAGTCTCCAGCGCTTCGCCGTCCTTGATGAGGATGCCTTGCTCGGCCCCGCGTCCCGTGCCGACCACGATCGCCGTTGGCGTTGCCAATCCGAGCGCGCACGGGCACGCGATGATGAGCACCGACACCGCCGTGACCAGAGCCATGCTCAACCGGGAGTCTGGTGGCGACACGTACCACCACACGATGAAGGTCGCCAGTGCGATGCCGATCACGATGGGCACGAAGACGCCGCTGATCCTGTCGGCAAGGCGGGCGATCGGGGCCTTGCTCCCCTGGGCTTCCTGCACAAGCCGCACGATCTGCTGGAGTGCGGAATCGGCCCCCACCTTGGTCGCGATGAGCCGCAGGGCCCCGGTGGTGTTCATCGTCGCGCCGAAAACGCTGTCGCCGGCCTTCTTCTCGACGGGCAAGCTCTCGCCGGTCAGCATCGACTCATCGACTGCCGACTGCCCGCTCTCGACCGTGCCGTCCACGGGGATCTTCTCGCCGGGCCGCACCAGCACGCGGTCACCGACCACAACGGCCTCGATCGGCACGTCGCCCTCGACGCCATCCCGCAGCACCCGCGCGGTCTTGGGTTGCAGCCCGATCAGCCGCTTGATCGCTGCGGTGGTTCGGCCGGTGGCCCGGGCCTCGAAGTACTTGCCCAGAAGGATGAGCACGATGATGACCGCCGCGGCCTCGAAATAGACGGGCACCATGTGCGCCCCGCCCGTTGCGTCCGCGGAGTGCACACCGTGTGCCGATCCGCCCGCCCCCGCTGCGCCGCCCGCCACACCCGCGAAGAACGACGGCCAGGCCGTCGCCGCCAGCGAGTAGATGTACGCCGCGCCCGTGCCCATCGCGACCAGCGTGTCCATGTTCGCGCTGAAATGCCGGAGACCCTTCCAGGCCGAGCGGAAGAACTGCCACCCGCACCAGAAGAGCACGGGCGTGGTCAGCGCGAGCTGGAGCCAGTTGATCCAGGAAACATTGAACGCCTCGATCGTGCCGTGCGACATCGCGATGACAAGCACCGGCAGCGAAAGGGTCGCCCCGACGATGATCTTGACCAGCAGGCGCTGTGCCTCGGCCTCGCCCACGCTCATGTGGGCCGAATGGTCGTCTCCGCCGACCGCTGCGTGCTGCCCGTGTTCGCGCGCCTGCGGTTCGTGCGACGCCTGCTCGCGCAACATCGCCGCACGATCGTGCCCGTGCTGTCCGTGCGACGCTTGGAGCCCGGCAGATCGGGCCTCGGGCACGATCGCTCTATACCCGATGTCGTCCACGGCCTTGGCCAGGGCCTCCGGGCCGGTAGCCACCGGATCGAACTTCACCGTTGCGACCTTGGTGGCGAAGTTGACACTCGCGGAGGTGACGCCGGGCTGCTTGGCCAGGCGTTTCTCGATGCGCATGGCGCACGAGGCGCACGTCATGCCCTCGATCGGCAGATCGCACCGCTCCGACACGGGCTGCGAAGGGTGCGATGGCGTCGAGCCGTGCGAGGTATCGCCGTGCGCGGGCGCGCGGTCATCGCCAGCGTTCTTGGTAGTCATGGCTCTTGCCCTTGTGCGTTGACGCGTGGCGCGCCGTCGCGCTCAGCGTGCGATCCTTCCGACCAGTTCAATCAGCTCCTCGACCATCGCGTCCTGCTGTTGCTTGTCGCCGTGCATGGCGCGGCTGGCGCAGTGCCCGAGGTGGTTCCTCAGCAGGTTCTTCGCCACGGATCGCAGCGACTCCTGCACCGCCGCGCACTGCTGGATGATGTCCGCGCAGTAGCGGTCCTCCTCGATCATCGCGGCGATGCCGCGGACCTGGCCCTCGATGCGCCTGAGGTGCCGGAGGTTGGCGGCCTTGAGACCGGCGTCGACGCCCGCGGCGTGCGCGCCGGGGCCGAACCCATCCAGCGTCGATGCCGCCACGTCTGTCGCCGCGCAGCCGCAGCAAGCGGCGGCCTTCGCGCCGGTCCCCGAAGCGCCGTCAGCAACGTGTCCGTTGCGGGATGGGCTCGCAGTCTCGCTCTTCGATCCGGACTTCTTGCGTCTCTTCATGACTGATCGTCCTTCAGACAATGTTCCGCGTTGGGACCCGGCGCTCGCCCTCACTCAACCGCAGCAGCCACGTCGGGCGTTGCCGGGATTGCCCGAGTCACAGCACGCACTTTGGGTGGCCGTGCCATTTGAGGGGCTGGTCTCCCTGATTCGCACCGGATATCCCGCCTCTTCGACGGCCGCCAGTGCCGCCGCGACGCTCAGCCCATCGGGGGCTTCGATCTCCGCGTTGCCCACGGCGACCGAGCGGACAGTGACGCCGGGAACCCGTCCGAGCGCTCCGGAGACCGCCCGGACGCAGTGGCCGCAGCTCATGTCGTCGATGGCGAGGGTGTACCGAGTCGGTTGCGATTGGGTCGTTGCGCTCATGTGAAGCTCCTGCTCAAGCATACTCCCCCTGGGTATGCGGTACAACTCTGATGCTCTGGTTCTTCCGACGTTTCATCGATACGCACATCCCAGCGCCCCTCGAATGACGCGTTCACATGCCGAACGACATCGAGTTCCTGGTGGACGGGGGTACGCAGCCTGGAGAACGCCGAAGGCCAGACCACGCGACGCTGGACCAGCAGCGGGAAGCGCGATCACGGCGGCCACCCGTGGATCACCGCGATCGTCAATCGCATCCTCACCAACCCGACCCAACACGATCGCTTGGCGTTTGCGCCGCGCGACCCCGCGCTTCGGGCGGGACCCTCGCGTTCGGTCCCCTCGGGACCCCGCGACCGCAAGCCATCACTTAAGCCGTCTCACGAGCCACCTGACGAGCCACCACCTGAGCCGTCCCCAGCAACGCAACCGTCCTCTGGGCCGCCATGCGGTGACTCCACGCGGCCCGAGTCACTGCCCAGATGTCGAGTCTCAGAGTCCGGCCGTGATCCGGCTCAAAGTCCGGCTCTGGGCGCGCGGCCCAGAACTCTGGCCGCGGCGTATCTCGCGGAAATCCGCGGCAGCGGCGCGAGTTCTCGCTTTGCCCGGCACTCGAACCTGCCTCAGCGAATCAAAAAGCGGAGTGGGCAACCGGCCGCGATAGTGGCTCAGGGGCTTGTGCCTCTGGTGATTCACATGGATGTTCGAATCACCTGCTGTGGGAGCCGAACTTGGCTAGGGCAGAGGATCTTTTCGCGGCACAGAATGGCATGATTTGGCCGTTACGGTTGGCAGGAAATGTCCAGAGTTGTCGTGGTTTCGCTGTCGGATTCGTCGGGGGTGACGAGGCCGTTGTTTGACCTAAGTCTTTTGGTGATCGAAAGTTGCGAGATCTCGCTCGATGGAGGTCTGACAGGGTGGAGTTTGGCGGGATGCCGCGGGGATGGGCGCGGCGGAAAGCGGAGTTGTCTGGCGTCGATCGTGGCTCGGGTCAGAGACTTTGACGCTCTGGCGCGGAGTCCAAACGAAGGCCAGACAAGGCTCTGAGACGTGCGATTGGTGTGCGTGCGCCGACCCTTTCGTTTCGTTGCGTGTTGCATGCTCACGCGCTCTTCGAGTTGCCCGCCGTCGCGGACAACCCGGTGCAGAGCGCGAGCGTGACGGCGCGGAACGCTGGGCCTTGAAAGATGGTCATTTGCTCGCGTTCCCCGTCATGGACCCGCGAGGCCTCACGGGGACACGCGAGGGGAGTCTCTTTTGGAAGGTGCGGGCATCTTCACGCTCTCTGAACGCATGGGCGGGCTCACACACGCCACCGTCCGGGCCCATTCCTGGGGCCGCGCGGATGCTGTTGGCGTGCTGTAAGATGGGCGTGTGACGGACTCCGGGAGCGACCAAGACGCCACCGTGCTGATGCAGGCTGCGGCGAACGGTGACTCGTCAGCCGCGGCGCGACTGCTGCCTCTGGTGTACGAGCAGCTGCGAAAGGCGGCGCAGAACCAGATGGCGAGTGAAAGGGCCGGCCATACGCTGCAGCCCACGGCTCTGGTTCACGAGGCATTCGTGAAGTTGATCGGGGAGCGGCGTGTGCCTTGGCAGAGCCAGCGGCACTTCTACGCCGCGGCGGCCGACGCGATGCGGCAGATCCTGCTGGATCACGCGCGTTCACGTGGACGAGTGAAGCGGGGCGGGGCTCGCGAGCAGGTGCCTCTGAGCCTCGTCGACATCGCGGATTCATGGGATTCTGATTCAACCGTGAGCCTCAGCGATGCAATTCGACGCTTGGAGTCAGAGGACAACGACATCGCGGAGGTTGTTCGGCTCCGGTTCTATGCGGGGCTGAGTATCGAAGCAACAGCCGAGGCGATGGGCATCTCGCCCGCAACCGTCAAGCGACGGTGGGAGCTCGGTCGGACGTGGCTCTTTCGAGAGCTGCAGCGCGAGGGTCACGCGTGAGCACGAATCCGGGCAAACTCGACCGTGTCGCACAGATCCTCGAGCAGACCGCCGCCCTGGAAGGGGCGGCGCGATCGGCATTTCTCGGAACCGCGTGCGGGGGCGATGCATCGCTGCGTTCGGAGGTCGAGTCGCTGCTTTCTGCTCGCGACGCGGCGAAGGCATTCCTCGGGTCTCCGACCGGGCAGGATGTTCCGCGGGTGGGTAGCTCGCCGCTGAGCGAGGCGATGACGTCTCCGGGGTGCGATGCGGCCACGCTCGGGCCGAGCCACGAGTCGCCCGGCACTCTGATCGGGCCGTACAAGCTGCTTCAACTGATCGGCGAGGGCGGTTTCGGCTCGGTCTTCATGGCCGAGCAGGAGCGGCCGGTCCAGCGCAAGGTGGCGCTCAAGGTCATCAAGCTGGGGATGGACACGCGACAGGTGGTAGCCCGATTCGAGCAGGAGCGCCAAGCCCTGGCGTTGATGGACCACCCGAACATCGCGCGGGTGCTTGATGCTGGGGCGACCGAGACGGGTCGGCCGTTCTTCGTGATGGAGCTGGTCAAGGGCGACCCGATCATCGCCTTTTGCGACAAGAACGACCTGTCGATCGATCAGCGGCTGGACCTGTTCTCGCAGGTCTGCAACGCGGTGCAGCACGCGCACACAAAGGGGATCATCCACAGGGATATCAAGCCCAGCAACGTCCTGGTGAGCACGCAGGACGGCAGGCCCCATGCCAAGGTCATCGACTTCGGGATCGCGAAGGCGACCGCGAGCAAGCTGACCGAGCGAACGCTGTTTACCGAGCACAAGGCTCTGATCGGTACTCCGGAGTACATGAGCCCGGAACAGGCGGAGGGCTCGCTTGACATCGACACGCGGACGGATGTGTACTCGCTGGGCGTGCTGCTGTACGAGCTTCTGACCGGCACGACGCCGTTCAGCAGCAAGGAGCTGCGATCCGCGGCGTTTGCCGAGGTCCAGCGGATCATTCGGGAGGTTGAGCCCCCTCGGCCCAGCACGCGACTGAGTGCAAACTCCGACACGATCGCCAGTATCGCGGCCAAGCGGCGCACCGAGCCACGCAAGCTCGGCGCGATTGTGCGAGGTGAACTGGACTGGATCGTGATGAAGGCATTGGAGAAGGACCGCCAGCGCCGGTATGAGACGGCGAACAGTCTCGCGATGGACGTCAGGCGGTACCTCGCGGGCGAGGCGGTGCTCGCCGCCCCTCCGAGCAACCTCTACAGGGTCCGCACGTTCATTCGGCGCAACCGGGTGGTCGTGACGGCGGGCGGCGCCGTGGCTGTTGCGCTGCTGCTCGGGGTCACTGGAACGAGCGTCGGCCTTTCGCGTTCGCGCGCCTGGAATCGAGTGGTTGCGGGGCAGCGCGATACCGCAACAGCGGCGCTGGCGAGCGTCGCCGAAGCGGCGAGGGCCCGAGCGGCCTCGGTCGGTGGCGGGTCCGAGGTTGGTGCGAGTGAACCCGAAGAGGGGCGCGATCCAGTGAAGGTCCTCGCGGACACGACTGTCCGCATGATCGACAGCATCGACGAGCTGCGTCGGGCCGAAGCGGACCAGCGTGAAGCGGCGGAGGACAAGCGGCGCGAGGCCGAGCTCGCTCGGGAACGGGCCGACGAGATTGCCGCGTTCCTTCGAGAGATACTGCGGGCGGCAGATCCGGCACAGGGAGGCGCCCAGACAACCCTGGTGAGCGTGCTGCGGAAGTCGGACTCGCTGTTTGACGCGCGGCTGCGGGGCCAGCCCGAGGTCGAGCTCGCGCTCCGCGAGACGATCGGACAGACGTACGCGAACCTGGGTTTACATAGGGATGCGCTTCCACATCTGCAACGGGCGCTTGCGCTCGCGGCCCGCGTCGATGTGCCGCCCGCGGATGAGAGCGGGCAAGAGGGTCGCTTCCAGTGGCTCCAGCGCTGGATGCAGCCGGTGTTCAAATCCTGCATCGCGATCGGGGAGGCGGATCGGGTGCTGGTGATCACGAAAGCGGTGGCCGACGAGCTGGCGCAGGAGCGAACGGAGGATGATCCGACGGTCAAACTCGTCCGACTTGGCGTCGAAGCTCTCGGGCCTGCCATCTCCTTGGCGAAGGGCACGCTCCAAGTGCCCGCCGCGCCCTCCCAACCGCCCGCGGGCTCGCGCCCCGCGAACTGGCGCCTCGATCGCGCACTCAAGCGGCTCGAGGAGCGGCGCGGGCAGTATGGCGAGTCGGATCTTCGCACGATCGACGCGAAGTTCGATGTAGCTGAAATCATGGAGGAACCGACCGAGGCAGAGGCGATGTACGCCGAAGCCCTCGCGGCGGAGGCCCTGCTTCGCGCTCCGGACGATCCCGCGCGCCAGCGTCACCAGTTTCAGCACGCGATCTCGAGGGCTTCTCGGCTTGGTCCGGCGGATGCGGTCGCTCTCCTCGAGAGCGCACTCCGAGAGTCAGAGCGTGTTGCAGGACATGGGAAAGTCGAGACGATCGAGGTGCTGCGAGCGATCGCGGGCCACCAGGCGGAGCTGCCCGATCCTGAGGCGCAGCTGCGGTCTTTGCGTGCCGCGACGGCGCTCGCGAGGGCACAGCTCGGGGCGGCGCATCCGACCACGCTGGTCACCGTCATGGAGACGGCTCCGCTGCTCGCGCAAGCGGGGGAGTACGCGGAAGCAGAGCGGCTGCTGCGCGAGTGCGGCGCGGCGATCGAGCAGGGGGCTGGCGCTGCAAGCCCATTCCTCGCGGCCGCGCACGGAGGCCTCGCGCACGTGCTCGCGGCCCAGGGGCGACACGCCGAGGCGGTCGAGTTGCTCCGCCCGGTGATCGCTCGCATGGACGCTTCGCCGGGGTTCGGCGCCACGCAATCGTTCGATCCTCGATCCCGGCTGATCGAATCTCTCATCGCCCTGGGGCTGTGGGACGAGGCGGCGAAGGAACTGGAATGGTTCGCGGCCGACCCGAGCGCGGAGAGCCCGCTGCCGCAGTCATTGCGGCGCCACGGAGCTCGCCTCTGGGCGCGTCTGTACGAGCAGCGTTCATTGAAGGAGCCCGGCAAGGGATTCGACGAAGAGGCGGCCCACTGGCGTGCGACGGCCGGGAGGTCGCCCTGACAGGATACGCAGCGACGGGGAGGAAGCATGAGTCGATGTAAACGGTTCGACACGCGCTCAGACTAGCGCATGAAGACATATCGGGTTCCGTGTGACTCTCGGTGGCGGTGCGGCGCCACGAGCGTGCGGTATCGCACGCCCACGTGTCATTCGGTTGGTGGGTCTCGGCACCGCAGGCGCAGGTCAGCACATTCTGGAGCGAGTCATGTCAAAGCACGGTTCATTCTTCGACTCTCTGGAGCCGCGTCGGCTCATGGCCACATACGTCGTCGACAACATCGGCGATGCGGTCGACGGTGACTTCGATCCGAGCCAGCGCACGCTGCGCGAGGCGATCATCATGGCCAATACCAATCCCGGTGCGGACACGATCACGTTCAGCGAGTCGCTCGCGGGGTTGAGACTCGACCTGACCGGGACTCAGTTGTCCGTCACCGATCACGTCTCGATCACGGGCCTTGATAATGAGCGGACCCATCTGTTCGGCAACAACATGTCCCGGCTGTTCAACATCGCGGCGGGCGTGAGCGTGACGCTCACCAGACTCGACATCTTCGGAGGCGCGGCCGATGTCGGAGCCGGAATCTACAACAGCGGCACTTTGAGACTTGTCGATTCTGTCGTGAGGCACAACAACGCCTCTCTCGCCGGCGGCGGCATCTACAACCAGGGTGGCTCCACGATTCTCTCGGACTCATACGTCTGGGGGAACTTCGGCGGAGACGATGGCGGCGGGATCTTCAACGGCTCCGGCGATGTCGTTCTGATCGGCTCGACAGTCTCGTCGAACACGGTCACCTCGGCCGGAGGCGGCATCAGCAACTACGGCGGCATTGCGATCATCAACTCCACCTTGTCGCAGAACACCGCAGACTCGGCGGGCGGCGGCATCTTCAGCGTAGGCACGATGACGATCACCAACGCGACGATCGCCAACAACACCGGCCACGGTCTCCATGTTGCGGGAGCCACGACGCTGCGCAGCACGATCGTCAGCGGCAACTCCGACGGGGACATCATCGGCGTGCTGGCGACGGGCTCCACGCACAATCTCGTCAAGGACGCGCTGAGCGCGGGCGGCCTGGTGAACGGCGCGAACAACAACCTCGTCGGCGCCGATCCGCTGCTGGTCGCGCTCACGGACAACGGTGGACGGACACCGACGCACGCGCTGGCGGCAGGCAGCGCGGCGATCGGTGGCGGGACGAATCCGCTCGGGCTGGCGACGGACCAGCGTGGCGGGCTGTTTGCGAGAGGCACCCCGACCGACATCGGCGCGTACCAGCGCCAGGTCTTCTCGCTCGTGGTCGACACGGTGAGCGACGTCGATGACGGCGATTACAGCGCCGGCAACCTCTCGCTGCGTGAGGCGATCAGCATCGGAATGAATCCTGGCAACGACGCGATCGGCTTCGCGCTGTCGCTCTCCGGGGGCACGATCGCGCTCGACGGCGGCGTCCTGAGAATCCGGGGCGACCTGACAATCACAGGGCCGGGGGCGTCCTCGCTCTCGATCAGCGGCGAGGATGCGACACAGGTCGCCATCATCGAGCGGGGCGCGAACGTGACCATCAGTGGGCTTGAGATGCGAGCCGGCCGTTCGGAGGGGAACGGGGGAGGCATCTCCAACAGCGGCACACTGCACCTGTCCGGTGTCCATGTGATTGAGTGCCACGCGGATTTCTTTGGCGGGGGAATCTTCAACGAGGGCACCCTCACGATGACCGATGGCTCAGACGTGCGATTCGGGAGCGCTCTCTACGGCGGCGGGATCATGAATATGGAGTCCGGCACTGTCTCAATGATCGACTCAGACGTGGGCGGCGGTCGCGCCACGTACGGCGGCGGGATCTACAACAATGGCGCGATGGAGCTTGCAGATCTGTGGGTCTCCGGTAACGGGTACCCCGCGACGACTTCCGGGGGTGGCGTGTTCAACAACGGCACACTGGCGTTAACCAGGGTGAGGGTCTTCGGCAACTACGCCACTGATGGAGGTGGTGGAATCTTCAACGACACGGATGGAACGTTGAACGCGAGCGGCTCAGTAATGGAGTCCAGTAGAACTGGCATTCGGGGCGGTGGTGTGTACAACCGGGGCGTTGCGACGTTCGATGGGTCGACGATTGGGCTCAACTCGTCGGATGAGGGCGGGGGCGGACTCTACAACGACGGCACGGCGACGCTGCGCCGCTCGCTTCTCTCAGGCAACACAGCGAGCGCGGTCGGTGGTGGGGCGTTCAACGCCGGAACACTCTCGATCCACAACTCAACCGTCTCGGGCAACACAGCCACAATAACGGGCAGCGGCGTGTGCAGTGTCGGGACGCTCTCAGTCTCCAACGCGACGATTGCCGCGAATACTGGCCACGGGCTTTACGTGGGTGGTGGAGCGAGCGTCACACTCTTGAGGAGCACGATCCTCGGCGGCAACTCCGGTGGCGACATCGTTGCCGACAGCGGCGCCACGCTCGCGGTCGGCTCGACCCACAACCTTGTGCAGGACGCGTCGAGCGCGGGAGGACTCGTGAACGGCGTCAACAACAACCTCGTTGGCGTGGATCCACTTCTTGGCCCGCTGGCCTCCAACGGCGGACCCACTAGGACTCATGCTCTGCCGGCGGACAGTCCGGCACTCGGCGTCGGAATCAACCCGCTCGGACTTACCGACGACCAACGCGGCGGGCCGTTCTCGCGCGGGTCGAGCGTCGACATCGGGGCGTATCAGCGGCAATCGCTCGCGCTCGAGGTCTCCACGAACTGGGATGCCGAGGACGGCAACTACGCGCCCGGCGGCTTCTCGCTTCGGGAGGCACTGGCCCTTGCGAACGCCAATCCGCTGCGTGACAGCATCACGTTCCGGAACACGCTCAACGGAAAGTCCATCAAGCTGCGAGAGGGTGTGCTTACGATACGTGGCGAGCTCCTCATCACGGGGCCGGGTGCAGATCTCCTGTCCGTGAGCGGCGAGAACGCATCGCGTGTGCTTTACATCGAGCCGGGATCCGTCGTGACGATCTCCGGGCTAACGATTACCAAGGGCGCGAGCGGCCGAGGCGGCGGTATTCTCAACGACAGCGCAAACCTCCTTCTCTCATCCGTTGTCGTGTCAGACTGCCTCGCGGACAGTGAGCTTTCCGGGGGTGGTGGCGGCATTTACAACCAGACTGGGTCACTAACGGTTCATGACTCAACCGTGTCCGGGAATCGGGCGACGACGTTTGGAGGAGGCATTCGCAACGACGCGGGCTGGCTGTGGGTAACGAGGACGCTGTTCACCGCGAATGCGGCCAATGACGGGGGCGCAATCTTCAGCCGTGGCGAGACGTTCGGACTTCTGGGCTCGACCGTGTCGGGCAACACAGCGGTCAACGCTGGGGGAATCGCCACGTTCGGAGGCATCTCGACCATTCGCAACACTACCGTTGCGTTCAACTCGGACATTGGCGTCTTCTGGTCGACATCCACCGGGGGGAGCATGCTCATGCAGAGCACACTCGTCGGTGGCAACTCTCGATCGGACGTGTTTGGTCTTGATGGTTCCACGCTTGCTCCCGGTTCTACCCATAACCTGATCCAAGACCCGACGTGGGCCGCGTCGGCGGGCCTGGTCGACGGCGTCGACAACAACATCGTCGGCGTGGATCCAGAGCTGGAGGCGCTCGCATCGAACGGCGGACCGACGCAGACGCACGCGCTGCGATTCGGCAGCGCCGCGATCGGGCGCGGGAGCAACCCCGAGGGTCTGACGCAGGACCAGAGGGGAGAGGGCTTCGAGCGTGTGCGCGTCGGCGCGATCGACATCGGCGCCTTCGAATCGGCGTTCACAACCGCAGAGGGCGTGCCCTCCGGAACAGCAGACGCGGCCGACACGCAGCGCGCGGTCCGCGTGAGCGAGACCGGCAACGTGATCGTGTACCTGGAAGGATGGGGATACCAGAACCTCAACCAGAGGACCGGGGCCCCGGCCGCGATCGGTGACGCCGTGATCTGGGTCGATCCCAAGGATGGGCTGACGTACGTCGCGGCGCCGTCGGCCTTCGGCCTGGTCCTTTTCACGCGATCGTCGGGCGGCGCATGGACCTCGCGGAATCTCAGTTTCCAGACCGGCGCCACGAGCTCGCCCGTCGGCAACCTCACGCAGTTCACGACCATCGCAGACCGAATCGTCATCATCGCGGGCGTCGCTTCGGACGGGAAGATCGTCGCCTTCCAGCAGACGCTCGGGACCGCGCCGGGCGGCGGGCCGGCCTTCAAGTTCGTTGACATTTCCGCGGACCTCGCGGCAAGGGGCCAGTCGACGCCGCAGTTTGCCAAGGGCATGATTAGCTACGTGCCGAGTTGGGACACGTGGCATCTGGCGGGCATCGACACCTCGGGGAACATCCAGTCGGTGTGGATCAACCCGCGCAAGTTCAGCAGTTGGCGCACGGACAATCTGAGCGCTATCACGGGTGCGGCCGCGCTCTCGGGTCAGCTAGCGGTTACGCTCACATCATGGAAGGCCATCAACCTCACCGGGCTGAACTCAGAGGGAGAGGTCGTCACGACCTGGTGGATCCCAAGGTTCCGGGGCAGATGGGCCAACAACAACCTGACCGAGGAGTACCGCGGCTCGACGCTCACCGGCGGCAACATCACCGGCTTTGTCACGCCGTGGGGCTCCATGAACTACGTCGGGATCAACGGAAGCGGCCAGGTGACCGTCTATTGGTGGACACCGGTCCAGAAGTGGGTCGTTTCCCTGCTCGTCCCGGCGACCACGCCCGCCGGGAGCGTGCCCACCGGCGCGCTCACGGGCGCCGCCACTTCCGGCGGCACGCTCAACGTCTACGGCACGAACGAGGACGGCGATGTCCTGCGGATCTCGTGGCCCAAGCCGGTAGGCCCGGGCTGGAACATCGAGAACCTGACGGACATCGCGGTGCCTTTGTGATCGACGAGACGATGGGCGCGGACGCAAGGGCGTGGTCATGTGCGAAGACCGGTCAACCGAGTTCGCCGCGGTTCGATCAGTGGCCTGCGCTCTCTCACCACTCAACCTGCGACATCAAGGAGAACGAGATGTTGACAGCGAATCCCTTGAGTTGGACGTGCCGGATGCTCCGCGTGGGGGTCGTCCTGCTGCTGGCGACATCAGTCACGCTGATGGTTCCAAGGAGCCACGCGGATGAGTGCAAACCCCGATGGTCCGCTCTGACGGGAACGGGCGGCGTCGGCGTCGACGGCCCGGCTGCGACATCGGTGTACGCACTCGCCGAGTACGACGACGGGTCGGGTCCTGCCCTGTATGTGGGCGGCGTGTTCACAACCGCCGGGGGCGTCGTCGCACACGGGATCGCCCGCTGGAACGGCGAGACGTGGTCTGCGTTGGCAGGCCCGAGCGGCGTCGGCGTCGACGGGCAAGTGCGGGCATTGGCGGTCTTTGACGACGGCACCGGACCGAATCTGTATGTTGGAGGGTCGTTCACACTCGCCGGCGGCGTGACCGTCAACAACATCGCCCGATGGGACGGGGCCCAGTGGTCTGCTCTGGATGGACCGGGCGGAGTGGGTAGAAAAACCGCAGATATTATCTGCGGAATTTAATCAAAAACTTTTCTCGGGGTCATTTCCCTTACCTTTTGTGCATTTCTCTATCGGGTGATTCCCGTGGTCAGGATC
>JAPKGU010000120.1 GCA_026647565.1 Phycisphaerales bacterium
GTGAGGGAGAGCGCCGCGGCGGTATGGACTCCCGCGCCGTTTGCTGCGGGGTTGCTGTCGATCGTGGTGCCTGTGATGGTGGTTGGTGTTGCGCCGAGCGAGAGTCCGCCGCCGTCCGTGCCGGCGGTGTTGGTGGAGAGAGTGGACTGGGTGATGGTGAGCGTGCCGGAGCTGGAAGCCAGTGCGCCGCCGCTTTCAAAGGCGCTGTTCTCGGAGAAGGTGGCGCGGGTGAGGGTGAGGAGCCCAGCGTCGTTCCAGATGCCGCCTCCGTGGCGTCCGGCGTCGTTGCCGGCGAAGACGGCGCCGTTGAAGTCTGCGACGCCTGCGTTGTAGACGGCGCCACCGTCGAGGGCGGCGGAGCCGCGCGAGAACGTCGAGTTCTGGACATTGAGCGTGCCGAAGTTGGCGACCGCGCCTCCGGAGCCGGACGGCGCCTGGTTTCCGGCGAACGTGGAGTAGTTGATGGAGAGGGTGGCGAGGTTCTCGATGAGGATGGCGCCGCCGTCGTCGGGCGCGGCGCCGTTCCTGAGCGTGAGGCCGGAGATCGCGTGATCACCGAAGAGGAAATGGAAGATGCGGACGCCATCGCCGCCGGAGACCGCCATGCGCGTGGCGCTGGGGCCTTGGATGCTGACGCTCTCGGTCACGAGGAGCTGGGATGCGAGTGTGATCGTGCCGGAGAGCGTGCTCTGGAACTCGATGACGTCGGCGCCGGCGAGGGCGTTTGCGTCGAGAATGGCCTGGCGGAGGGAGCCCGCGCCGGCGTCGGCAAGCGACGTCACCGAGAACGTGGCGAGTAGTCGGCGCGGCTCGAGTTGCTCAACGAGATTGGACATCGGCGTGGTTCCTCTTGCGCGGGGTCGGGCCTTGCGGCTCTGCCATGCGGTTGCCACCCCGATATGTACCCCGCGGCGAGGCCCCCCGCAAGGGACATCCTGGGGAGACACGGGAGAAAGTCGATTCGGACGTTCCCGCCGGTCATGGGGTGCGGGCATGCGTGTGCATACGATGCCCTGTGCGCCGCCCTAGCTCAGTTGGTAGAGCAACGGTTTTGTAAACCGTAGGTCGCCGGTTCGAGTCCGGCAGGCGGCTCTTGAGGTTGCCGACGCGAACGCCGTGCCTCGCGCATCACTTCTTGAATCGTTTGAAGACGCCTGCCTGGCCCGAGCCCTTGGGGCCGGGATCGCCCATGAGCCAGGCGCGAAGGGCGGACGCCATCTCACCGGCCTGCTGGAAGCGCTCCTCGGGATTGCGGCGCATGGCGGTCATGCAGATCCGGTCGAGTTCCGGCGACACAGCCCAGATCACCTGGGTCGGGGGCAGGGGATCGGCCGTCACGATGTCCCGCATGACGGACTCTCTGGCGCCGTCGTACGCGGGGCGATACGTCAGCAACTCGTACATCGTGGCGCCGAGCGCCCATGTATCGATGCGTCCGTCGGTGCCGGAGAGATCCGCGCCGGAGGCCCAATCGGCGATGCGTTCGGGGGCGAGGTAGCGTGGCGTGCCGGCGCGGGCGGTGTTGCCGCCGACGGTGGGATCGTCGCGCCGGAGCGCGAGTCCGAAGTCGGTGATGGTCATTCGTCCATCACGAGCGAGGAGGAGGTTCGAGGGCTTGATGTCGCGGTGCACGATGCCCTCGCGGTGGGCGCGGTCGAGCCCGTCGGCCACGCCCGCCATCCACCACGCGACGAGGCGATGCCACGGCTGCTTGCCTTGGAGTATCGAGCGCGCCTCGGGCGAGAGCTGGTCGTTGGTGATGCCCAAGGCCCGGATGACGCCGTCGGTCTCGGCCTCGTGCACCATGCGGCCAGACACGCGCACGATGACCTCGTGCGCGTCCTCGCCCTTGACGAGTTGCATGGCGTAGTAGGCGCCCTTGCCGAACTCCTGGTAGTCGAGGACCTGCACGATGTTGGGATGTTGGAGGCGTGCGGCGGCGCGCGCCTCGCGCAGCAGCAGGGTCTTTGCCTCCGGATGGAGCGACTTGAAGACCTTGATCGCAACCTCGACCTCGAGTCGGTGGTGGTACGCACGGTACACGGTGCCCATGCCGCCGGACCCGATTTTCTCGAGGATCTTGAAGCCCTCGATCTCGGGGAGTTTCTCCGGCGGGGGCGGCTCATTGTGAGCTGGTGAGCGGGGCGCGGGCGGGGCCGCCTGGCCCAGTGGCTGGGTCGCGTCCCGCTCCTTTCCGTCGCGCGGGCGTGCGGCGCTCGGGGCCTGACCCGAAGCCGCCGGCTGCCCGGACGCTCGGGGATGGTGGGGCTGCGACGCACCGCGGTTCGATGGCGGCACCGGAGTCGGGGGCGGAGACGCCGACTTGTGCTTTGCGTCCGAGGGCAGGATCTCTTCAGAGATCTGCTCGTCGGCGGGCGTCGAACCGAGAACGGGCCCGGCGGCCTGCGTCAGACTGGTGTCGATCGTGGGCATGGGTGCAAGCCCGACACCGCCGCGAGCGTTGACGCGATTGGCGATCTTGAGCGCCCGCTCGATGCGTGCTTCCGGCGGCTTTCCCTGGAGCGTCAGACAGAAGTAGATGTCCGGGAATCGAGAATCCGCGGAAGCGAGATCGTCGCCAGTCAAGATGATGCACTTGAAGTAGGCCGTGGCCTGGTCGTCGGTCGCGAAGCCGAGCGTCTGCGCGTTGCTCCGGGCCTGCATCGCGAGGGCCCTCAGGTGCGCATCCGTGTAAGGAAGGCACTGGGAAGGGAGGTCCGTCTTCGCCGTGGCCACCATTCTTGACACGATGGTTTCGAGCGAGACGCCGCCGGTTGGCGACGCGCTCATCTGCACACTCGGCGGAGGGATGCTCCGCGTCGGCGGCTGCACCGGCTCGGCCGGCGGCTCGGGCGGTGAGGCCCGCAACGTCGCGGGCCGCAGCGTCGCCAGCCGAAGTCGCGTGCTGGCGCTCGAGTCCCCCCGTGTTGAGGGCGCGGCGGGTGGCGAGCCGCCGGGACTCGACGGGGATCCGGGGCGCGATGTGCCGGGACCCACCGGCCTGAGTGTCGCGATGGACGGCGCGGGCGGCGCACTGGTTGGGGTCACCACCGAAGGGGCTTGGGCGCCGATGATCGGCTGGGGGGCCTGCGGTTCGGGTGGCGGGGTCGAGTGCGAGCTCGCAACCGGAGAACCGGCGCCGGACGCGCTCTGCGGGGCTCGCCGAAGGTGTTCCGACTTCGGGATCTCGATCTTGCGTGAATCGGAACGCGGAGCCGGCGCGGCGGCCGAGGCAGCCGATGCCGGGAGGCCGGAGACCTTGGCTCTCACAGTCCCGATCTCGATGAGGTCTCCGTCCGCGAGCGGGCGCGGACCGTCGAGCGAAGCTCCGTTGACCCGGATCGCGGACTCGGCGTTGACGGCTTCGATGACGATCTGCATGGAGTCCAGGAGGCGGAAACGCGCGTGGCGTGCGTCGACGCCCGGCTCCTGGCAGAACAGGTCCGCGTCAGGACTGGATCCGAGCGTGAGCTCGGGGCGTGCATCGGCGAACCGTGCGGCGAGCGTCCAACCAGCGCCGGAGGCGTTTGAGAACTGGAGTTGGAAGGAGCAACTTGGCACGGAACAGTTATCCTTGGCGCCGCGGGGGCATGTCACCGAATATACCGAATCGGGACCACGAGGGGCCTGTTTGGTGGGTCATCGGCCTTTCACGCACTCTTCGGAGACGGAATTGCCGATCAGGGGTCGACAGGGCTATGTTTGTCCTCCCGCCGACGGGGTTTCTGTTCGTCGCGGGTTGACATGTGACTGTTCTTCTGGTCGATCTGGGCGTGTGCCGGAGTGGCCAAACGGGGCGGACTGTAAATCCGCTGGCTTATGCCTACGGGGGTTCGAATCCCTCCGCGCCCATTCGAAGAGCAAAGCCCCGGGACAGTTCCGGGGCTTTGTCCTTTTTGCGGTTCTGGGACCTGTCGGGAGGGGCCTTGCCCACTCGGTTTGGGTGATGCGGCGGATCGCGTCGCGTACGACCGGAAACCCGGCAACTGCCCGTTCATGAGCGTCTTGGACTTGCCGATGGCCTATGCAGCGCCGGCGCCCGGCGTCTGAGGGTTCTCGGACATGGCCAAGAAGCGAACCTGGTTCGGCGGCGATGGGCAATCGGCACCGCGCACCCGACACAGCGGGGAGCGAGACGTCGCCGGTGTCGGGCTGGCGATGCTCGCCGTTGTCGGCGGCGTGGTGCTCGGCTGCGCGACGCTGGCGATCGTCGAGATGAACCGCGTCGATCAGGAGCTGCGGAGCGGGGAGATCCGCGCCGTCGGGCTGACGCTCGCGAATGCCGCGGAGGAGATGATCAGCGAGGACCGACTGAGCGCGGTGCGGCGACTTGTCGCCGAGAGCGTGTCGAGCGGGCGTCTGGCTTCCTGCCGGATCGTGATCGGCGAGGGCGAGATCGTCGCGTCGAGCGACCCTTCCACGATCAACGTCGTCGCTCTTCCCGAGCGGTGGCCGAGCGTGAGCCACACCGACAGTGTCGGGGCGGACGTGGGAGGAGTCCGACAGGCCCTGCCCATCACCGTCGACGGACGTGGAACGCTCACGCTTGAGGTGACGGGGGTCGCGCCCGCCTCGGCTCCCTGGCGGGATCTGGCGTCTGGCATCGGCCTTGTCGGCGCGGGCGGAGCGGCGGTTCTCTGGACGTTGTATCGGACGATGCGGAGGCGAATGGCTCGGTTCGGCGTGATCTGCGACGCGGTGCTCGCGCTCGGCAGAGGCGAGACGAGCACCGAGGCGGTGCGTCTGGCACCCGTCTACGGCGAGGTCGCAGAGGCATGGTCGCGCGTGCTGGAACAGAGGGTGCAATGGGAGGCGGCGCAAGCCGCGGCCCCGCTCGAAGCCGCGTCCACCGATCGCCGGTCGAACGCCGGCGGCGAGGGCGTCGTCGGTGCGATCGACGCGCTGTGGCAGGGCATCATCCTGGTGGACCGTGACCTGAACGTCACGTACGCGAACGGAGCGGCGGGCATGCTGCTCGAGAGTCGGCGCGAAGAACTGGTCGGGAACGCGATCGTCGGGCGCCTCGGCGACCCGGAGGTCGAGGAGACGGTTCGGGCGATCGCATCCGGAAAGTCGCGTCGGCGCTCGGGCATCGAGGTGAAGCGGAACGAGGGACGGACCGTGCTCCGATTCACGATTCGCGCCGTCCGGCGCGAGGACGAGGGGGCGGCCCTCATCGTGGTCGAGGACGTGACCCAGCAGCGTGCGGCCGAGGAGGCGAGACACTCCTTCGTCGCCCAGGCGGCGCACGAGCTGCGCACGCCCCTGACGAACATCCGGCTGTACGTCGAGCAGGCGATCGAGTCGGGCGAGGAGGAAGTCCAGACGCGGTCCCAGGCCCTGAACGTGATCAATACCGAGTCCCAGCGGCTCGAGCGGCTTGTGCAGGACATGCTGAGCGTGGCCGAGATCGAGTCCGGCTCGATGTCCGTGCACGCGGGCGATGTGCGCCTGACCCAGCTCCTCGACGAGCTTTCGAGCGACTACGTCGCGCAGGCAAGGGAGAAGTCGATCGACCTGAAGTTCGAACTGCCGCCCAAGCTGCCGGTCATCAAGGGTGACCGTGACAAGCTCTCTCTGGCGCTGCACAACATCGTCGGCAACGCGCTCAAGTACACGCCGACGGGCGGCAAGGTCGTGGTTCGGGTCAGCTGGGAGCGTGACGAGGTCCGGATCGCGGTTGAGGACTCCGGGATCGGCATCAAGGACGCCGAGCAGTCCCTGATCTTCGACAAGTTCTATCGCGCCAAGGACGAGCGGCTCAAGGACATCACGGGGACGGGTCTCGGGCTGACGCTCGCCCGCGACGTCGTGCGGCTGCACGGTGGCGACATCACGCTCAGGTCCGAGCTGGACAAGGGCAGCACATTCACCGTTTCGATCCCGGCGCGAGCCGCGGCCTGAACCGGAGGAACCGAGCATGCGGATCGACGAGCAGACACACGGGGCTGTGACGGTCGTGAGGCCCCGAGGCCCGATCGCCCAGTCGGACGCGGAGGGATTCGCGGTCTCGGTGCGGGCCGCGTCGATGCGCAGTCTCGGACGGATCGTCGTCGACGCGACCGACGTGCCCTACGTCGATTCAAAGGGCCTTGAGTCGATCCTCGACATCGCGGACGAGATGAGTCAGAACGGCCAGACGCTGCGCATGTGCGGCGTCTGCGAGACCGTGCGGGAAGCGATGGACGTGACGGACGTGCTCCAGTCCGTGGAGCAGTTTGAGGACGTGCCGAGCGCCGTGAGGAGCTTCCTGTGAGCGACGGCAAGCCCAAGATGAGAGTGGGGGAGCTCCTCGTCGCGGACGGTGCGATCACGGAGAACCAGCTCTCTCGCGCGCTTGCGGAGCAGCGAAGCAGCGGCCAGATGCTTGGCGAGATGCTCGTCACGCAGGGCACCATCTCGCAGGCCACGCTCGTGCGTGCGCTGTCAAAGTGCCTGGGCATCCGGGGCGTCACGCTCCGCCACGGCCTGATCGACCCGACATTGCTCGCGATGATCGGCGAGGAGGAGGCGGAGCGGCTGAAGGCGATCCCGATGTTCCGCGTTCGGGACACGCTGACGGTCGCCATGGCCGAGCCGCAGAGTCTCCCGGCCATCGACCGCCTGCGCCAGCTCACGAAGTGCCGGAAGATCCGCGCCGTTCTGGCGCTCGAAGGCAACATCCGAGAGTACATCAAGAAGTACGCCGGGGGCAACGTCGACGTCGACGCGTTCCTCACGTCGCTCGCCGAACAGGACGTCGAGGTCGTCGAACGCGAGACCGTCGATGAGGGGCCGGCGACGGATCTGGACAAGCTCGTCGCCGGAAGCCCGATCGTGAACCTGGTCAACGTCGCGCTCCTGACGGCTGTCAAGGACAGGGGCAGCGACATCCACATCGAGCCGGACAAGCGCGGCACGCGCATCAGGTACCGCAAGGACGGGATGCTCCGCGACCTCATGAAGCCGCCCGCGGGGATGCATGCGGCGATCGTGTCCCGTGTCAAGGTGATCGGGCGCATGGACATCGCGGAGAAGCGTCTGCCCCAGGAGGGGCGAGTTCGGATCGTGGCGGAAGGGCGCGAGATCGATCTGCGAGTCTCGAGCATGCCGACGCTGCTCGGTGAGAAGATCGTGATCCGGATCCTCGACAAGCAGAATCTCAAGGTCAGACTTGAGGACCTGGGATTCGAGTCCGGCGCGCTGGCCCGCTTCCAGACCGTTCTGAAGCAGCCGCACGGGCTTGTGCTCGTCACCGGTCCGACCGGCTCGGGAAAGACCACGACGCTGTACTCGGCGATCGACCTTCTGCGTTCGCCCGAGGTCAACATCCTCACGGTCGAGGACCCCGTGGAGTATCAGCTCGACGGGGTGAACCAGATTCAGGTGCAGGATCAGATCGGGCTCAGCTTCGCGCGGGCGCTGCGGAGCATCCTGCGCCAGGACCCGGACATCATCATGGTGGGCGAGATCCGCGACGAGGAGACCGCGCGCGTGGCCGTGCAGGCGGCGCTGACGGGCCACGGCGTTCTGGCGACGCTGCACACGAACGATGCCGCGGGAGCCGTTGCGCGTCTGCTGGACATGCACATCGAGTCGTACCTGGTGGCGAGTGCGTTGAACGGGGTGGTCGCGCAGCGGCTCGCGCGCACGATCTGCTCGGGTTGCCTCACCAGGTACTACCCGTCGCCGGAGGTGCTGGCCGAGGCGGGACTCGCGCAGATGGCGGGGCGTCCGTTCCAGAAGGGCGGCGGATGCCCGCAATGCCACGACAGCGGATTCCAGGGGCGTCTGGGTGTCTACGAGGTCATGGAGGTCACGTCGAGGATCAGGCGGATGATCCATGCCCAGGCGGGAAGCCAGGCGCTGCGCGAGCAGGCCGAACGGGACGGGTCCTTGTCGCTGCGTCAGGCGGGTGTCCAGCTTGCGCTCGCCGGGCGCACCAGTCTTGAGGAGGTGCTCCGCGTGACCCGCACGGATGACACCGACGAGCAGGCCTCGCCGGTCGCGTGCGAACCTCGGAGGGAAGCGGCATGAAGCTCCGATACGAGGGATTCGACTCGGCGGGAAGGGCCGTCGCCGGGGCCGTCGATGCCGGCGACCCGCGCGAGGCCGGGGAGACTCTGCGTCGCCAGGGCGTGTTTGCCACGTCCATCTGGGCGGACGACTCGGCGTCCTCATCGAAGGGTGTGAAGCACGAAGCGGTGAAGGGACGTCGGCCACCGAAGCGTCTCCAGCATGTATCGATGTTCGCGCGCCAGCTGTCGATGCTCTGCACGGCGGGCACGCAGGTCGTGCAGGCGCTTGCGGCGCTCGAGCGTCAGACGAAGGACGCGAACTGGCGCGAGGCGATCGGGGCCGTCCGGTCGCGCGTGGAGGAGGGCGCCTCGCTCGCGCAGGCGATGGAGGCCAGGCCGCTGCACTTCGACCCGGTGACCCGCAGTCTGATCGGGGCGGGCGAAGCGGGCGGCCAGCTCCCCGCCATGCTGCAGCGGCTCGCAACGCTGACGCGCCAGCAGCTGCACACGAGGCACGCCGTTCTGGGCGCGCTCACATATCCGGCGGTGCTCATGGTCGTCGCGATCAGCGTGCTGGTGCTCATGCTGATGTTCGTCCTGCCTCGGTTCGCGGGCCTGTTCGACACGCTCGACGCGCCGCTGCCCCCGACCACGGCGATCCTGATGGACGTGAGCGGCTTCCTTCGCGCGCAGTGGCCGTGGGTGCTGGGCGCGATCGCCGGAGCCGGCGCCGGGCTCTGGGCCTACTTCCGCAGTTCTCACGGGCGGCACACGCTTGACACGGTCGCGATCCGCGCCCCGCGCATCGGCATCGTGGCCCGGAACGTGCTCTCGGCACGCGTCGTGAGACTGCTCGGTGTCCTGATCGAGAGCCGCGTTCCGCTGGTCGAGGCGATCGGTCTCTGCCGCACCGCGGCGGGGAACATTCACTACGCGAGGATGCTGGATCGCGCCGAGGACGCGGTGACGCGGGGCGATTCAATGAGCGAGGCCATGGCCGCGGGAGGCCTGCTGCCGGACAACGTCTGCGAGGCGGCGAAGAACGGGGAGGCCTCGGGCCAGCTGGGGCCGGTCCTTCTGGGCATGGCGGATTTCCTGGACGAGGACAACGAGGTGACGCTCCGCTCGCTGACGAGCATCATCGAGCCGCTCATTCTCGTTGTCCTGGGGGGCGTCGTGGGCTTCGTCGCCATCTCGATGTTCCTTCCGCTGTTCGATCTCACCGCGATGACACAGCCAGGAGGTGGACATTGAGCAAGGCCCGCGGCGTGATCGGCCTTGACATCGGGTCGGTCGCCATCAAGTTCGTCGCGTTGGGTGAGGATCATCGTGTGGGCGCCCACGGGATCGTGCCCCGCCTGGCCCACGGTGGAGAGGTGTCGCTCGAGGAGGCGTGCAGGATCCGCTCGATTCTTGAGCGCCGCGGCATCGAGAGCACGCGAATCGCCATGGGGGCGCCGCCGACGATGGCCACGAGCGCGGTGCTGGAACTGCCTCCTCGCTCATCGGGGGCGCCGATCGACGATCTTGGGAGGATGGAGATCGCTCGGATCATGCGGGCAGAGCCCGACGCGGTCGAGTTTGTCTGCTGGGAGATCCCCTTCGCAGCGCGTGCCTCATCCGGCACCACCGTGATGGGCGTCGGGTGCATCTCGGACAGAGCCGCCGAGTTGGTCGGCACCTTCGCCGACGCGGGGCTGACCGTCGAGTCGATCGAACCCGAGTGCGTCGCGGTCGCTCGCGCCGCGTCCGAGTGGTGCGAGGCGGAGTCGTGTGTCACGATCGACCTGGGCGCCTCGTCCGGTCGGGTGTGCGTTGTCGTGCGCGGTAAGGTGGCGATGGAGCGCGACCTGGGCGAGCTTGGTGTCCTTGATCGGCTCGCACGCGCTTCCGGCGAGTCCGGTCTTTCCGTCGCCGCGTTGCGACGAATGATCGGGCATCGCCCCGAGGGCGAGACGACGACGCCGAGGAGCACCGTGTCGGACACGCTCGCCTCTGAGATCGCCGAGGACGCCGTCCGCGCCGTGCGAGAATCGGTGGCCTATGTCCACGGTCGAGCGAGCGACACGGCCGTAGAGCGGGTCTGCCTCTGCGGTTGGGGCGCGGAGATCCCCGGCGTGGCAGCAAGGATCCGCGCGGAACTGGGTGCGCAAACGACATCCATCGGGGCAGAGTGTGCGACCGGCGAGAGGGGAAGCCCCGTGTTCGCTCTCGCTGCGGGACTTGCGCTCGGCGTGCAGGACGAGCGCGGAAAGAAGCGAGGGACGCGCTCGTGACCACCAACACGAATCTGGTGCCGAACACGATCAGAATGGGCCGCCGTCGGGCCCGGGCGATGCGATGGTGGGCCGCCGCTGCGGCCGTGTCGATCGTCGTGGCCGGCATGTGGTCTCTCCGCGCGACGGCTGCCGCAGGCGACGGGGGACGCGAGCTCTCTCGGCTCGTGCGCGAGCGAGTGGAGAACTTGGAATTGTTGCGAGTGCAGCTCGGCAGGGTGTCGTCCGAGCTCGCGAGCGTGCAGCGGGAGCTGTTCGTCTCCGGGCGGATCCAGTCTCGACCGGACTGGAGCGATCTCCTGGCGCTGCTGGATCAGATGGCCGGACCGAACGTGGTGATCGAGACCTGCAAGGTCTCCGAGTCGGCTCCCGCGCGCGCGGGGCGGCCGGGCGGGGCGGCGCCGGCGCGAGTGGGAAAGGCCGACGCTTCCAAGCAGGAACCGGTCGACCTCGGGTACGTCATTCAGATCGGCGGTGCCGCCCGGGACCAGGCCTTCGTCTCCGAGTTCGTGACGGCGATGGAGTCATCGGGGCTGTTCGAGAGGATCACGCAGCAGACCCGCCGGCGCTCGCTTCTTGCGGGGGATGCCGTGGGATTCGATCTCCGCGCGGAACTCGCGTCGACCGTGGAGGCACAGCCGTGAAAAGGAAACTGATCAGCGAACCCCTGTTCGTCCATGTCGCGGGCGTTCTTGCCATCGCGATGATCGGCATCGGAGGGTACATCGGCTGCGTCTCGCCCGCGCAGGCGGCACAGTCGCGCATCGGTTCGCTCCGTGCGTCGCTCGCGGCCGCATCCGAGGAGGAATCGAGTCTGCGCCGGCGCCAGCGAGAGGCCGAGGCGAAGCTGCGCAGCGCACGCGAGACGCTTGCGAGCCGGGGTGTCACGCTCCTTCCCCTGGAGCAGTTGAATGCCACGGTCGATCGCGTCTCCCGGCTCGCGGCGGACTGCGGGGTCGTGATCGATTCTCTCAGCAGCGCCGCGCCCATTGAAGAGCCGCGGTTTCGGCGGGTCCCGCTCCGTCTTGCGGGCCGAACCACCACCAAGGGCGTTGCCGAGTTCATGCGTGCGGTCAGGGAGAGGTTCCCGGACGTGACCGTGCGGGTGTTCGACATGCGATCGGACGTTGCTTCTCAGCACGCCAGCGCGTCGGTACAGATGGAACTGGACTGGTACGCGTCAAAGTCAGACAAGTGATCCATGAATCCGACTTCTCACCGGTTGCCGCGGGCGTGCCTGAATTGTCCCTTGAGGGCATGAAACTCACTCGGGAACGCAAGATCTACGGCGCACTCCTCGGGATCGGCTTCGCGGTGCTGGGAGCGGATCGCCTGATGGGAGGGCCGGCCTCGGCTGCCGCCGGCACACTGCCCGACCAGGTGCCCGGGACCGATGCGGCGCCTGAGGTTGCGTCGGACTCGGTTCGGCGGGTGGCGATCGGGGAGCGCTTGGCGGAGCTTGCAGCCGCTTCCGCGTCCCAGGATGCGGGGCGCGACGCGTTCCGCATCGATCCGGTGTGGCGAGCGTTGATGGAGCCGGAGATGAGGGAGAGCGCTCCCAATACGAACATAGGCCAGATAGTTAATTCCGCC
>JAPKGU010000121.1 GCA_026647565.1 Phycisphaerales bacterium
TCCGCCTGCCGGCCCTGATGAACGACCCCGACGAAACCGTGCGCATGCAGCCTCCCACGCACCCACACCGGGCGCGCGCGAAGCGCTCGCCACCCTCGGCCTCACCGAGGTCGAGGCCGACGCCTACACCTTCCTCGTCCGCCATGGCCCCGGCACCGGATACCGCATCGCCCAGGCCATCGGACGCCCCGTCGGCAACCTCTACAAGTCGCTCGAATCGCTCGAGTCCAAGGGCTTCGCCCTGAGCGCTCCCGAAGCGCCCGGGCGCACCTATCGCGCCGTCCCCGCCGCCGAAGTCGGCGCCGCCTCCATCCGCACCGTCCAGCGCGCCGCCTCCGACATCGCCCGCCGACTCGTCGCCGCGCCCCACGCCGCGCCGCCCGACGATCGCCTCTACACCATCAGCACACTCGACGCCGCCATCGACCGCGCCAGGTCCATGATCCGAAGCGCCCAGGACTTCATCGTCGCCACCGCCTGCCCCGCCTTCGTCCGCGAACTCCAAGCAGACCTCCGCGCCCGCGCACGCCAGCACGTCGCCGTCGGCGTCAAGGCCTACGCGCCCGCACAGATCGCGCCCGCGCGCCTCGTGCTCGATCCGCGCGGCGAGCCCGCCTGGCGCGACGGGCCGGGCCAGTGGCTCGTGCTCACCGCCGACGGACGCGAGGCCCTCTGGCTCCTCGCCGACCACGACGGCGCCTCGCTCCAGTCCGCCCACTGGACGCAGAACCCCATGATCAACTGGGCCCAGTACACCGGGCTGAGCTCCGACCTGCTCCTCGCCGAGGCACGCTCCCACATCGCCTCCGGAGCCGACCCCGACACCACACGCAAGGCCCTCGCCGCACTCCATCGCCTCGAATCGCCCGCCTCCAGCGCCAAGGCCGCGCTCAAACGCCGCGCACGCACAAAGAAGTAATCGCGCCCCCACACGACAAGAACGGAGCAACCAGTGCCCCACCCCGCCCACACGCCCCACGCGCCACGCCCCCGACACAACGCGATCGCTCGACGCGAACGCCCACGCGCGCCGCTCGCCATCATCCTCGCCTCGACCGCCGCCGCGTGCGCCGCCGCCGCGCCCCCGGAACTCCTCGTCACCTCCTACTTCTCCGACAACGTCCTCCGCGTGGACCTGACAACGGGCGACACCCTCGGCACGCTCGACCCCGCCGCCGGCCTCGACGGCCCGCTCTGCTCGCGACTCGGCCCCGACGGCCTCCTCTACGTCGCCAGCGAGGAGAACGACACGATCTTCCGCTTCGATCCGCGCACCGGCGCCAAGGTCGATGCGTTCATCGCACCCGGCGTGATCGATGCGCCGTCGGCCCTCGCGTGGGACCCGCTCGGACGCCTCTGCGTCGCTTCCTTCTCGACCAGCTCCGTCATGCGCTTCGACGGCGCCACAGGCGCCCTCGAATCCACCCTCGTCACGCCGGGGCTTGGCGGGCTTCGCGGCCCCGACAACGGCATGATCTTCGGGCCGGATGGGAACCTCTACGTGCCCAGCTACTACACCAACCGCATCCTGCGATACAACGGCCAGACAGGCGCATCGATGGGGGCATTCATCACCGGCGTCTCGCGCCCGCGCGTCCTCATCTTCGAGCAGGACGGCGACCTCCTCATCACCGCCGAAGCCGCAGACTCCGTCCGCCGCTACAACGGATCAACCGGCGCATACCTGGGCGACCTCGTCGCGCCAGGAGCGGGCGGGCTTGACGGCCCCGTCGGAATGGCCCTCGCCCCGGACGGATCGCTCCTCGTCACCTCGGCCGCCGGAAACAGCATCCTCCGCTTCGACGCCGCAACCGGCGCATACATCGAGACCCTCGCCACCGGCGCGGACCTTGGGATCAACGGGCCGGTATTCCTGACCATCGTGCCCGCGCCGGGTGCGGGCGTGGTGCTGGGCATTGGTGTGATGGCGGCGGGGAGGAGGCGGGGGAGAGCGTGAAGTCAGTGCTCGGGCGGTGCAATGAGCATCCCGGCTTCGCGGATAGTCTCAAACGTCAGCGCGTGGCCGCATTCCGGGCATCGATCTCCTGACGAGTCGCGAAGCTGGTAGCCGCAGTTGGGGCATGGAAAGTCGTGGCGTGCCAAGAAGGCGCGGATCCGAGCTGACTGATCAGTGCCCGTTGACGCGTGGATCGCACGGGCGGTCGCGACGAACA
The DNA here is from genome assembly GCA_026647565.1 of Phycisphaerales bacterium. Taxonomy (GTDB): domain Bacteria; phylum Planctomycetota; class Phycisphaerae; order Phycisphaerales; family UBA1924; genus JAHBWV01. The sequence goes on from JAPKGU010000121.1 coordinate 2,175, forward strand.
CCTCAGCCCCGGGCGGCAGGATCGCGGCTTTCGGGATTGCCATCACAACGCCTTGTCGCCCTCGGACCGCGATGAATGAGGGGAGATCATCGAAGCGAAAGATGCGAGTCCACGCCCACTCAATCGTCTGGCCGCACGAGTTCCAACGGATGCCTCTTTCGGAGAGCGTGAACTCTACCTCTCCGAACTCGCCGAATGACTCGGGATCCTCCGCGATCGGATCACGGAGCTGAGCGTTCAGCGCACCTCGTTTCTGGAACCAATCCCACAGCAGTCCGGCGCTGAAAAGGCCGAGGATGCCTGCGACGACACCGAGATGGACGATGTGGACAGGAGCAGGCCGAGACCGGAGCAGGACCACGATTCCGAAGACGGCGATGGCGACGCCGAGTACGAAGTGAGCCCACAGGCGCACCCGGCGAATACGAATGTCGGCCACTGATTCTGTATCTTCCCGCATCAACTCCCGCGCGATGTCGGTTGCCATCTCGCGCGTCAGCGTGAACTTCACAACATTGGAGAAGCTCTCGGACATTCCCGCAGTGTACCCGCCGCCTGACTGTCACCCCGCGATCACATCACCCGTATCGAGCGCCGTCCACACGCCGCCCGTCGGATCGAATCGATACAGGATCAGCGTCGGATCGCCCGAGCGCGCCCGCGCGCCGACCCGCAGCACCGAGCCCCAGATGGAGCCGCCGATCGGGAATCCCACGTCCCTCGACGCCGTCGCCGTCGTCACATTCGTCGAGAGCCATGCCGCGCCCGTCGGGCGATACCGCGTCGCGATCAGATCATCCTGCGCCGTCGTCGCGAACACGTAGATGTTCCCGTCCGCCGACACGAATCCCTGCGCGCCGGGGCGCAGCGTCGGACCGCCCGACTCCGTCGTCAGGTCACGCACCCGCCAGCGGTTCGGCTCCGGCGAAAGCCCCGGCTTCCACCAGTACTGCTGCAGATGCCCCGATCCGTCCACGCCCACGATGTTCAGCCCGCCCCCCGCCGACACGAACGCATCGATCTGCCCCACCAACTTCGGCAGCGAGAACCGCGTCGTCATGTTCAGGAACGTCCAGTTGCCCTCGCCCAGCGCCGGCGACCACCAGTACACGATCACGTCCCCGCTCGAGTTCACGCCCGCAAGGTTCAGCCCGTTCCAGCTCGTCACGTAGCTCGTCAGCCCGCCCACCAGCGTCGGGCCGCTGATCCGCCGCGTCAGGTTCGCGAACTGCCAGTCCGGAAGCCCCGCGCTGAACCAGTAGTTGATCGCGTTCCCCTTCGCGTCCACGCCCCCGATGTGGATCGAGCCCCACTTGGGCTGGTACGTCGTCAGATCGCCCGTCACGCCGGGGAAGTTCCGCTCCACCGTCAGATTCCGCGCCGTCCACACGCCGTTCAGCGTGTTCCCCGTGAACAGCCACAGGTGCCGACGCTCGTCCGTCGCCGCAAGGTACACCACGTTCATGTTCGTCCCGCGCGTGTACGCCGTCATGTCCGTCACGCGCCCCACGAAGCGCGTCAGCCGCGCGATCTGGATCTCCGTCGTCACACCCGTCACGTTGTGCACCTGCGTCGCGAACGGACGACCAGACTCGTCCAGCGCGAACGTCAGCTGCCGAGGGCCCGCGCGCAGGCCCACCACCACCTGCGGCTGTGCCGGCGCCTTCTCCCGCGCACGGAACTTCACCACCAGGTCGTCGTTGAACCCCGGCAGCGTCACCGTCAGACTCCCCACGCCCACGTACACCGCCTCCACCGTCGAGAGCGGGAACGCCTGGTCCGCCGCGCCCGACCAGAACTCCACGTCCACCACCACGTCGCGATCAAGCCCCGACACCGTCAGCACCGCGTCCCCCACCGTCCCCGACGAGCGGTTGCGGTCGTGCAGTACGTACACGATCCCCTGCGCCCCGTCCGAGATCCCCCACGTGTACACCGCCTTCCCCGTCGGGCTGAACGCCGACAGACGCCCCGCGAGCGTCCCGTGGTCGAACCGCGACCAGTCGATCTCGACCCCGCCAGGCGCCCCGTCCACAAACGCACGCACCGAGGACTGCACGCCCCGCATCGCGTCCGACAGAAGGAAACCGTTCCCCGAGAGCGTCGCCGAGGGCATCCGAAGCCCCGTGCCCGACTGACCCGACGCAAGCCCCGACCACGACATCACCCGGTACACCCCGTCGTCATCGTCGGCGGTGAAGTTCGGCCCGTATGTGGGCACGCCGCCCGGCCACACCTCACGCGTCGGACCCCACTCCCCGTTGATCATCGGGCGACGGAAGTTGTCCGAGCTCATCCAGTACGCCGACAGATTCGCGTTGTCGAACGCCGGCTTCACCAGGATGTCATCGTGCGGGTTGTTGACCCCCTCCTCGTTCCCCATCGTGTACAAGTGCGGCGTCGCGGCGTCGAACGCCCGGTGCGTGAACGCCAGCCGACCCACCGGACCCCTCGGGTCCGGCGCGATCGTCGACTGCAGCACCAGACGCAGCGGGTCCTCCTGCCGGATGTAAGAAGCCAGCTCACCCACCCACACCGCCCGCCGCCGGAACTCCGGATCACGCGAGGGAGTCGAGTCACCCTCCGCGTTCGCCGTCCACATCGCGTCCCACTCGCTCAGCACCTCCCAGCCGATCGCCCGGTGCGCGTGCGGGCTTTGCTGCAGCCACCCGATCACCGTGTCCATCCGCGCACGGGCCATCTCCATCGTCGCCGGCGTCTGGAAGAAGTTGTCGATGTCCGTCAGCGGCCCGCCCGCGCTCGTGTGCCACGGCGTCATCGTCTCGAACACGCCCGGCCAGAAGTAAGAGCCGAACGGCGACAGGATGATCTGCATGTCGTACTGCTCGGCCTTCTCGAGCACCAGCAGCATGTGGTCGCGCATGTCCGGGTTGAACACCCCGCGCGGATACTCCAGCCAGTACCACCCGTTCGGACCGTCCGGGTTGTTCTCGTTGTGGATGTCCGACACAAAGTCCGGGTACAGCCGCAGCGTGTTGATCCCCTTGTCCTTCAGCTCCTGGAAATACGCGTCCGCCGTCCCCTCCGCCGGCGTGTTCTCATAGAAGTTCTGGAAGATCAGGTTCGTCCGGTCCCACACGTCCCCCGGATACAGCGTCCGCCAGTACTTCCACGACGATCCCAGGTGGTCCCCCACCATCACGAACGGCGTCCCGTCCTCGTGCACCAGCGAAGGACCCGTCGGCGACGGCACCACGCGCACGCCCCCGCTCGCGTCCTGCCCCGCGCCCGGCCCCGCCGCCTGCGTCGTGAACGCCACGCTCCCCGCGAGCGCCCCCGGATTCCCGCTCGCATCCAGCGCCCGCACCGCCACGTGGTACGTCGTCCCCGGCGTCAGGCCGATCAGCCGCAGCTCGTCCTGCTTCCCGGAGAGCCGCGGGATGTACGTGTTCTCAAACACCGTCGCCCGATCCCAGTCCGAAGCCGTCGTGATCGGCGTCGAGCTGTACCGCACCAGATACCCGACCGCGTGCCCCGTTCCTCCCCCCGTCCCACCCAGCACCCCCGCCGGCGCCGCAAACCGCAGCCGCGCGCCATACCCCGTCACGTCCGTCACCACCACCCCGTCCACCGCGCCCGGCGCCGTGCCCGCCCCCGGATCGCTGAACATCACCTCCGCGTAGTTGATCGGGCCTTTCAGCCCCGCCTGCGTCGCCGACGAAGACGACTGCACACCCTGCAGGTGATCATCGACGATCCCCGGCAGCGTCCACTTGTTCGGGCCGCGACGGTTCACCGTCAGGTTCCGCGTCCCACCGTCGCTGTCGAAGATCACGTCGAAGTTCATCCCCATCGTGAACCCGTGCGCCGGCTCGCCCGTCCGCCCCAGCGACGCCCACGGCACAAAGATCTCCGTGCTCCACCCCGTGTCCGTGTCGCTGTTGTTGTTCACCGTCCCCGTGTACCTCGACGCGTACACGATCCCCTCATCCAGCAGCGCGCCGAAGTTCACGCCCACGCCGCTCCCAAGCCCGTCGCCCTTGATCCACTTGTACCGCGTCACCACCGAGCCGTTCTCCGGCCCGTCCTGCGGCCCGATCCCCACCCCGATCATCCGATCGCTCGCGCTGAAGAACTCGTCCCGCGAGTTGTCCATGTCAAAGTAGAACGACACCGAGTCGTCCTGCTCGATCTCCCAGTACCGCCCACTCCCCCCGCCCCGCCCGTCCGCCCACAGGTGCTCGTCCCTCACCTCCGCCGACAGATACACCCCCGCCCCGTCGTACAACATCCGGATCGTCGCCGCGCTGTTCGCGTAATACGGCTGCGCCCGCGTGATCGTCCACGCGTTGAACCACGCCGGATCGCTCAGGTTCCCGTCCACCACCACCGCGCCCGACGAGCGAGAGATCACCCACAACGGATGGTCCGTCGTGATCGGGTCCGCGGCAAGCAACACCCGATGCTCCAGACCCTCCATCGACACGCCCCGCACCGACCCCGTTCCACCGCTCAACATCGCCGCCTCCCCTTCTTCAACGTCCCGGCCAGCCCACCCACTCCGTCACTCCGCCCCCACGCCCCTTTCCCTCGATGCCCCGCTGTGAGTCCCCTCTTTCTTACCTTGGCCACCAGCCATTTGCGATTCTTCCTCCTCCGTGACCATCAATGGCTCTCCGTGGTGAACCTCTTCTTCCCCTCCGCGTCCTCCGCGTTCAACATCTTCTCTGCCATTGCCCATTGCCCATTCCCCGCCGCCCCTTCTTCTCCCCGCCCCCTCACCCTCTATCGACTCCCATCCCGCCGGAACACAGACTCTACAGAGTCACCCCCCACTCGCGACCCGGACAAATCTATAAAAGGCGCCCGCGAACACGCGACGCGGCCCAAAGCACCCACTCCCGCACTCAACCTCGTTCCGATAGCCCCCAAACCCGCCGCCACACCAATCCGTCCCGCCCGCCCCTCCGCCGCTCTGCCCCTCCGCGTCCTCAGCGTTCAACCTCTTCTCTGCCATTGCCCATTGCCCATTGCCCATTCTTCTCTGCGCCATTCGCTATCTGCGATTCCCCCCTATCCGCCCACGCCGCCGACGAAGAGCGGCTCGATCCCCATCACCCGCCACGCGCCATCCTCCTCCAGCCGCCAGTCCAATCGCCACCACGAGAAGAGCGGCCCTCCCGCATCGACGCGCACCTGGACCTGCGTCCGCCCGACGTTCCCGCCATCGCGCTTGGCCTGCAGCTTCAGCACGCCCCATCCCTCAGGGCGCAGCGCCCCCGAGACCTCGCGTTCCACGCGTGACGCGATCTCCTCGCGCCCCGACGCCTCGATCCGCCCCACCCACCGGAACCGCTCCCCCGCCCGGACCCGCGCATCCTCCGCCAGGATCTCGCGCATCACCACCCCATCTCCGGTCACCGCCGCGCGCACCAGGTCGCGCGTGCGCCGGGACATCGCCTCGCGCGCCGTCTCCACCACCGCCGCCGTCACCATCAGCACACCCGCCAGCACCATCGCCGCCGCCGCCGCCACAACACCCACCCGACCCCGCCCCGACGCCCGGAGCGTCCACCAGAGAGAGCACCCCACCACCACCAGCGCGATCGCGCCAAGCAGCGGCGACTCCAGCACCATCACCTCCCACGCCGGCGCCCGAGGCAGCGGCGCCACGCTCCCTCCGATCGACGCCGGGATCCCGACGCCGCTCCCCGCCCACACCACCCCAGCCCACGCCGTCATCAGCATCGCATCCATGCCCATCTGTACGCCCCCTCACCCCACGCGTCCCGCCGACACACCAACTTTGCAGCACACCATCCCCGCTCGCCGATCTCCCTATCGGATTCCGCACACGCAGCCCGGCCCACTCCCCTCCTGCCTCTCCTCTCGCTCTGCTCCCCCCCAGCCGGCTGCACATCGCCTCTCGCCTTCCCTCCTCTGCCCCTTCCTTCTTGCCAACTCCTCTCCGTGCCCTCTGTGCCTCTGTGGTGAGTCCTCCTCCGCAATCCCCGAGACCCCCATGCACCACCCCGCCGACATCCTCGAGCGCAACCTCCAGGCGCTCGCCCCCGGCTCGCCCCGCGCCGTCGCCGCCATCCGCGCCGCCGCGCCCGCCGCGAACCTCGAGTTCATCACCACGCCCGACGGCGCCCTCACGGCCCGGCGCATCCTCGCGCCCGGACGCGCCACCCACCTCGCCAGCCCGCGCCGACCGCTCGAAGAGGCCGCCCGCATCGCGGGCCTCATCGACGTGCGCGCGACACCCGGCGTCGTCGCCCTCGGCTTCGGGCTTGGCCACCACGTCGCCACCGTCGCACGCGCCCTGGCCCGCACCGGCATCCTCCTCTGCTTCGAGCCGGACATCCCGCTCCTCCGCGCCGTCCTCGAGCGAGTCGACCACAGCGACTGGATCCGCCGCGCCAACCTCGTCCTCATCACCCACGCCGACGACAGCGCCCCGATCTCCGAAGCCATCTCCGGCGCCGAGGGACTCTTCACGCTCGGCGCCGCCTTCCTCGAGCATCCCGCGTGCCGCGCACGCCTCGGAAACACACTCGACGCCTTCGCGTCACGCTTCACCGACGTCCTCCGCGCCGCACGCACCACCATCCTCACCACACTCGTCCAGTCCGAGGCAACCCTCCGAAACCTCCTCATGAACGCCGACTGGTACGTCTCCTCCCGCGGCATCTCCGATCTCCGCGACGCCGCACGCGCACGCCCCGCCGTCGTCGTCTCCGCCGGACCCTCCCTCCAGCGCAACCTCCACCTCCTCGCCCAACCCGGCATCCGCGACCGCGTCGTCATCATCGCCGTGCAGACCGTCCTCAAGACCCTCCTGGCCAAGGGCATCCGCCCGCACTTCGTCACCGCGCTCGACCACCACGAGATCAGCCGCCGCTTCTACGAGGGACTCTCCGCCGCCGACGTCGAGGGCGTCACCCTCGTCGCCGAGCCACGCGCCAACCCCGCCATCCTCGACGCATTCCCCGGCGCCATCCGCTGCGTCCACGACGACTGGCTCGAGGACATCCTCCGCGACGTCGCCCCGCCCAAGGGCTCCCTCCCCGCCGGCGCCACCGTCGCCCACCTGGCCTACTCCCTCGCACGCCACCTCGGCTGCGACCCCGTCATCATGATCGGACAGGACCTGGGATTCACCGACAACCACTACTACGCCGCCAACGCCGCCATCCACACCACCTGGTCCTCCGAGCTCAACCCCTTCCGCTCCCTCGAGATGCTCGAGTGGGAACGCATCGCCCGCTCCCGCCGACTCCTCCGCCGACTCAACGACCTCCACGACCGACCCATCTACACCGACGAGCAGATGGCCACCTACCTCGTCCAGTTCGAGCGCATGTTCGCCGCCGACGCCCAGCGCGGCCTCACCACCATCGACGCCACCGAGGGCGGCGTCCGCAAGCGCTCCACCACCCCCATGACCCTCGCCGACGCGCTCGGCTGCACCACCGCCGCCGCGCCGTCTTCCCCCATCGACCTCCCGCCCGCCCCGCGCTCCCGCGACACGCGACGCATCGATCTCGCGCACGAACGCCTCACCCGCGCCCGCCACGAATCCCACGCCATCCTCCGCCTCTCCCGCGAAGCCAGGGACCTCCTCGAGAAGGTCATCGCCGCCTACCCCGACGAACGCCGCGCCAACGACCTCGTCCGACGCATCGAGCCGATCTCCCGCCAAGTCGCGAGGAACCCCCTCGGCCTCCAGCTCACCCAGCACCTCAACCAGGTCGGAACACTCAACCGCTTCCGCGCCGACCGCTCCCTCGCCATGGAGCACGGACTCACACCCGTCGAACGCCAACGCCGACAGGCCGAACGAGACCTCGAGAACGTCACTCGACTCGCCGATGCCGCCGAACGCATCGGCTCGCTCCTCGACCGCGCCCTCGCCTCCCTCCGCGGCTCACCCAAGGCCACCCGCGACGAACCCCCGCACGCCGCCATCACCACCACCACCCGCGCACACGCCGTCGCCATCATCCCCGTCCACCCCGACCTCTCCTCCCTCGGCACCCGCCGCCGACTCGCCGACCCCGTCGCCGGCGGACGAAACGCACTCGAACTCACGCTCATGCGCCTCGCGCGCACCCAGCGCATCCGCACCGCCCTCCTCCTCACGCCCGAGCCGGATCGCCTCCGCGCCCTCCTCCCCGACCCCGCCGCCCTCGCACCCCTCTCCGTCCGCATCGTCCCCATCGATCCCGACGCCATGCGCGATCGACAGGCCGCCGTCGCCGCCGCACGCCTCTTCTCGCCCGACTCCTGGCGTGGCGGCATCGCGGGCCTCACCGTCTACGACGAGCTTCTCCTCCCCCGCCACACCGCACGCGCTCTCGCCGAGCACGCCCCCGAGGCCGACGCCGCGCTCCTCCTCGGCCCCGACTGGTGCGCCGTCGACGCGCCCTCCTGCGACGCCCTCATCGCACGCCACGAGGAACACCCCGCCGGCTCACGCGTCACCTTCACCCAGGCCGCACCCGGCCTCACGCCCGTCCTCCTCGCACGCTCCATCATCGACGAGTTCGCCGCCTCGCAGGATCGCTCCGCGCACCTGGCCACCATCGGCGCCTCCCTCGCATACCTCCCCGTCTCCCCCCAGTCCGACCCCATCGCCAAGCCCTGCTGCCTCCCCGTCGATCCCGCGTGGCGCGACCTCGGCGCCCGCGCCATCCTCGACCTCCCGCTCGCCCGCGCCGCACTCCTCCCCGCACTCGCCTCCCTCGGCGACGCCGCCCCAGACACCCCGACCGACGAGCTCGTCCACATGCTCGCCGAACGCGCCGCCCTCGCGCCCGCCGCCCCCCAGCACATCACCCTCGAGCTCTGCACCGGACGCCTCACCTCCGGCCTCCGCGCCGACTGGCTCCACGGACGCGACGACGCCCCCGAACGCGCTCCCATCGCCCCCGAACGCGCCATCGACATCGCACGCCAGATCCTCGAGATCAACCACGCCGCCGCAATCACGCTCGCAGGCGCCGGCGATCCCGTACGACACCCCGCGCTCCTCGACATCATCCGGGGCATCCGCGCCCTCGGCGCCCACGCACTCCACCTCCGCTCCGACCTCCTCGTCGAGCCGCGCGACGCCGACACCATCGCCCGCGCCGGACTCTCCGTCATCAGCGCCGACCTCATGGCCCACACGCGACCCACCTACCGCTCCATCATGGGACTCGACCTCCTCGAACGCGCCACCAACGCCACCGTCGCCGCCATCGACGCCGCACGCTCCCTCCGCAACTCCGGCGGCCTCTCATCCCTCTGGATCGTCCCGCGCATCACCCGCTGCGACACCGCCCTCCACGAGATCGAACCCTTCTACGACCACTGGCTCACCAACGCCGGCTCCTGCGCCATCGACCCCCTCCCGCGACGCGCCCCGCGCGAACGCCTCGAACCGCTCCCACTCCCCCTCCCCGCTCTCACCCGCCTCGCCCGCACCGAACTCACCATCCTCTGCGACGCACGCGTCATGCCCGACCACCCCTCCACACACAACGCCACCCTCCCGCACGCCTCCACCCGACTCCCCATCGGCATCGTCGGCGGCCGCTCCATCCGCGACGGCTCCACCATCGCCGACCTCCACCGCGCCCTCTGGCGCGTCCGCCGCCAATCCCTCCCCCCCCCCCCCCCCCCCCCCCCCCCCCCCCCCCCCCCCCCCCCCCCCCCCCCCCCCCCCCCCCCCCCCCCCCCCCC
>JAPKGU010000122.1 GCA_026647565.1 Phycisphaerales bacterium
ATGACTATGGAGACCTGCTGCTGAGCTGGGAACTCCGCAGCTTCGCGCGTCATCATCCGATCGAAGGCTCGACGGCAGCTACCGGCTACTACGGCACCGAGGGGACCTTGATTTTGGATGGAAATGGATGGAGGGTCTACGCTAAGGACGGTTCGCCCGGACCGCAGATGAAATCAACGGGAATGTTTCACGAGAAAAACTTCCTGGAGTGCGTGAAGAGCCGGCAGAAACCTCATTCGGACGTGGAGATCGGCCGTCTTAGCACCACGCTCTGTCACCTCGGAAACATCTCGCATCATCTCGGCCGCGATGTCCGGTTTGACCCGAAAACCGAAACCTTCGGCGATGACGCCAAAGCGAACGCGCTGTTGAAGAAGACCTATCGCGCTTCCTACCCGCGCCCGAAAGTGTGAGTAAAACTGTCAGCCGGCGCAGTTTGATTCGTGGGGCGGCGGCCGGTATCGCCGCTCCGTTTCATCTCGTCACGCTCGAGGCGGCCGGGGAACTCCTTCCGTTCACCGACTACACGGAGGAGTTCCGGGTTGAAGCGCAGGAGCGCAATCCCCGCGTGAAGACGTTCGACTTGCGGAGGCTGGATTCCTGGATCACGCCGCGCCCGGCGCCGACCTGCTGCTGCGCCTGCGATTCGACGTCGCCGAGCAGGGCGAGTGCTTCGCGCTGCACTCGGATCGTGTCGCTCAGAAAGTGCAGCCGGACGTACGCGGACTTGGTTGCATACGCCGTTCGAAGCACCTCGTTCTCGAAGCCGAAGTACCCCACCCGGGCCTCCGCGGCCGCCACGTCCCCGGCCGCCCGGAGCTTGCCAGGGCCCGGCAGGTCAAACATCAGCCCGGGCATGACCGCGTCGAGCATGTCGGTGATATCGGCCTCGAAGGTCAGCCGCGGATCGGGAAGCGACCTCGCGGGCGTGATGCGCTCGACGGACGCGGCCCACGAGTAGTACGCGGCCTCAACGCGAGGGTTGTTGAGGATGGAGTAGCGCAAGTAGTCCGCCAGCGGTGATTCCGTGCTCAGCGATGGAAGTTCGGGCTTCGCGTCTCCGGGTCGATAGGCAGACCGGACGCTCTCCAGGTTCGCCCTCGCCTCTCGTTCGGTGGCGGTGGGTGTGCCGGCGCAGCCCGCGAGCAGCGCGGCGGGAAGCAGCGTGGCCGCGAGCAAACGCCATTGGTGGGTGGTGAGTCTCATGGGGTACCTCACTTCTTGCCCGCTGCGACTTCATGTGAAGACCAGTGCATATGGGCGATCTTGGGCGTACCGCCATCATTTACCACGACCAAGGTGACCGCGGCGGACAGCTCAGGCTTCTTCGAGCCTTCGCCCACCGTGAGTGTCACCGTCTGGCTGACGATGGTCGCCGCGCCGAGTGAAGTCTCGGACTCAGTCACCGTTCGCCAGGCTGTCGCACCGAGGGCCTTGAAGTCGGGCTTGAGGTGTTCCTCTCGGTATCGCTCCCAAGTACCGGCGTCTCGCCCGTTTTGGAGCACATTGGCCTTTCTGTCTCCCAGGAACATCCGGTCCATCGCGGCGGTGTCTCCGGCCGCTCTCGCGGCTTGGAACCGCCGCGCGAGATCGACCGCCGGGGTTGGCGGCGCGAGCTTCACGTACTTCCCGAGGAACGCGTCCTTCTCAGCGTCGGGCTTGGCGTCCCACTTCTTGTCGCAGCCTGGGCAGCAGAAGCCGATCGAGTGCCCCCTCCACTGGCGCATCGGGGTCTCCGGATCGATTTCCTCGCCCTGGATCGGGCAGCGGTCGTTCACCGCCTTGGCCGGTTGCGGGCTGGGCTGCGTCGCCCTGGGAGCGTGATGATCCTGGTGTCCGGGCTGGGCAGCGCTCGCCAGCAGAGCGCCGGAAACGAGCAGTGCGGCGAGAATGATGCCTGTGCGAATGAACATGATGATCCTCCGTCAATCGGGGAATGAGCAGTGAACGTGCGAACACGCAGAGGGAGCTGAGATGTGGGGTCAATGGGGCGTCCGGCGAAAGTGCCCCGCAAGAGACGTCGTAAGACGCCCGAGGGGCATCGGCCGGACTTGGCCTGCTACACGATGAGCGCGCAGTGCATCCGCACCAGCGAAGTCAATGGTCGGTGAACCGCATGAGAACGCTGTTCACGTCCGCAGACAGGGTCGAGGGGGCGCAGTTCGGGCCATCGGGCCCATTCAAGAACCGCCACGGCCACCAGCGCCGGGAGTTCCAGGGCGGGCTTCTCGACAGAGAGCATCTTCCCGCCGCTCTTGTCGCATGAGCAATCACGCGGCTGGTCCGACGGATTATTTGTTGGCTCCGAGTCGGAGTTCCCGCCGTCAGTCGCCGACTTGCCGTGGCAGCACCCGTGGACCGTTGGGCGGTGGTCGTTTGCCGGGCTTTGGGAGGCGTCCGCGAGCCCATCTTTCGGGAAGGAAACTGCCGCTGGGCACGCCATGTTCCCGGCGAGCAGCGAGCGGAAGTTGCAGCAGCAGAACGGAATTGCCATCGCCAAGAGGATGGCGATGAAACTCCGGAACTGGACACTGCGGAGATGCATACTCAGGGGGAGTATATCGACCGCCGATGTGCCTGTCAATAGCCTTGGGCAATCGAAATGCGACCGTCCTATGCAAAAACTCCGTCCGTGCATTCTGGCATCGTTTTGAGGGGTAAACCGTGTCACGCGGCTCTCCGGTAGTAGTGCTTGAGAACCCCGCCGAGCCGCTCCCGGCAGCGGATCTCGCGAGGTTCGACCGGCCAGGCGCGGGCCGGTGGCGGTCGGCCCATCGGCGTGGCGAACTCAAGGGACGAGTGCGGCCGCTCGCGGTTGTGGTAGTCGATGTACTCGGACAGCAGATGATCCAGATGACGGGTGCCGAGCACGACGAAGTGGTCGAGGCATTCGACCTGTATGCTCTGGATGAACCGCTCGACGTAGGCGTTGAGGTTCGGCGATCGGTACGGCAGCCGGACGGACTTGATGCCGGCATTGGTCAGCGCCCTGTCGAATGCACCATCTCCGGCCCGGAACTTGCCGTCACGGTCGCGGAGGAGCAGCCTCGGCGTGACCATTCCAGTGGGCAGCGCGGCCAAGAACTTCCGAACAGTCTCTGCCAACCAGGCCGAGTCAGGGTTTGTCGTGCTGACCGAAACGTGCGCCCGGCGCGTCTTGGGGTGAATGAACACCAGACTGAACGTGAAACGCCAACCCCGCCTGGTCAGCACCCGCGTCGTCAGGAAATCACAGGCCCACAAGGTCTTGGCGTGGGACTTGAGGAACTGGTTCCATGTCCGTTCGCCTCGCGCCGGAGCCGTCGGCAACCCGGCCTGCTTCAGGATGTTGACGACCGTGGACCGCGACACGCCGCTGATCCCCAGTTTCTTCAGCTCCCCGAGGATGCGGAGGTACCCGAAGCCGGTCTCTCTCGCGATGCGCAGGACGATGCGACGGATGCGCTCGGGTGTTGGAGGGCGGCCCGGTCTCCGGGCGGGGGCCTTCGAGCGCTGGTCAGCAGAGCGAATCCATCGCATGAACGTAGCCGGTTTCACGATGGACACCAGCCCGCGAACCGCTCCCCCGAGTGGCCTGCCCAGTCGGATGAGCCGCGCCTGCTCCTGGCGAGTCGTCCGGATCGGACCCTTGATGCGGGTGCGGAGGATCTCGTTCTCAGCCTTCAAGAACTGAATCTGCTGGCGGAGCTCGGATTGGGAGGAGCCCGCCAAGACTTGGAACAGGCGGATGAACGGGTTGGGCATGGGGATGGTTTACCGTCCCCGGCCGGGGGAGGGGGAGCGGGGGGTGCGCGAGTATTTGCACACCGGCCCCAACCCAAACGGGGGGCCGATTCCGACGCGATTGAAAGCCATAACCGGTTGCGTTCTGAACCTGCCGGGAGGGGGCTGACTCTGCCCGTGTCTCTCCCGGGCTCGCGGGGGATTCTGTAGAGGGTTGCGCCCGCTCTCAGCATGGATGGTCTGACGACCAGCCGTGGGGCGTGTCGCGCCAAGGGGGGGGGGCCGGCACGGGTTCTGTACTTGTCCCCTATGCGGCCGAAGGGCTCGCTGCCCGGAAAATCGTGCGATCGCGTGAAGATTCTCTCTTTCCGTCTCGGCAGCGCCACCACCCGGCCTCGCGTCGCGCAGGCATAACCGGGACACGCCCTGCACCTCACCGGGTTTCGACATTCGGGCGTCGTGTCTCCGGGGCTCTGATTCGCACGCTGTCAGACCACCCCCCATCCTCTCAGCATGGATGGTCTGACGACCAGCCGTGGGGCGTGTCGCGCCAAGGGGGGGCGGAAGGCACGGGTTCTCTACTTGTCCCCTATGCGGCCGTTCGGCGTGCTGCCCGGAAAATCGTGCGATCGCGCGAAGATTCTCTTTCCGTCTCGGCAGCGCTGCCACCCGGCCTCGCGTCGCGCAGGCATAACCGGGACACGCCCTGCACCTCACCGGGTTTCGACATTCGGGCGTCGTGTCTCCGGGGCTCTGGAATCGACGCTGTCAGACCACCCCTCGCCCTCTATTCGCAGAACCCCCGGGTCGCAAGGCTCGGGGGTTTTCAGTTTGGGATGGGTCTCTCCGGACGACTTGCCCCCGGTCTAAAATCTCGGCCGATGGATCCGATCGGCCAACTCCCTCCAATAGCGCGGGTGAAGTCGGGGATCGGCACCACAGAGGCTGCAGACGCACTTGGCAGACCCGTGCGATTGGTCGACCCTGCAGTTGATTGGCTTCGCGGCACGACCGATCGGATTGACCCAGAATCATCCCATCGGATCATGCACGAACTGGTTGGCGTTCACCGTGCGTATCGCCGCTCGCTGCTCCGGGGCATCGCCTGTGTGATTGCCCTCTTTCTGATTGCTGCGGCGCTGATCGCAATCGACATCGCGATCGAGGGCCAAGGCGCCATTTCAGATCTGCTTTCGTCGCTCATTTTCACCGGGCCCGCAGTCTTTGCCATGCTCGTAGCAGGGATCGTCGTGCCGGCGGTTCGAGCTCGGCGGCGCCGTCTGAGCGGTGTGCGAGACGTGATGCTTCGAAACGCGCGATGCCCCCAGTGCGTGTATCCGATCAGCGGAATCCTGCAAGATGAAACGACCGGGTTGGTGACCTGCCCGGAGTGTGGGGCGGCTTGGCGCATTGAGTCGTCACGCGTCAATCGTCCGGGCGACGTACTGCACGGATAATGTCCGGAGTTCGAATCGCTCCTCAACTTCGAGGCTCGGAGACGACGCACATAGGACTCCGCCGGAAAGCCGCAGTCGCGCGCCGTGTCTCTGGGCCTCTGAGAAGGCGTTCGTCAGACAAACCCTCGGCCACTATTCGCATAACCCCCGGGTCGCAAAACCCGGGAGTTGTCGTTTCGGGGTAGCGGTGGTCTGGTCAGGGCGTCTTCTCGCAGTTCAACGCTCGCTGCTCTTCACCTCGCCGCGTCAACCCGCGCCCGCCACTCCGCCGCCTTCCCCCCGTGCCCACCGTCCGGCTCCGCCGCATCCCACGCCTCGTACAATGTCGCGAACCGCGCTTCGCAGAGCCGCGTCGCCTCGCCCCCGGGCCCGAACCCCGCCACCAGCAGCGGATGCGCCTCAGTCAGCGCCGCCTCCGCCGCGGCGAACCGCGCCGCCCGCGTGCAGCTTTGACCGAGCTGCGACAGGTAATCGCCCAACTGCCGCACCTGCGAGCCCGCGTACACCCGCCGCGCCACCGGCTCGTAATCGATCATCAGCTGGGCTGCATCGTCCAGCCGACCCGCTCCATCGAACACCGCCGCGAGACTCAGCACCGTCAGGATCGACTGCGGGCTGTTCGATGCAGACTCTCGATCCCACGCCTCCAACACTGCGCGCAGCACTTCTTCCGCCTCGGCGTACTTGCCCTGGTCCCGCAGCACATCGCCCAAGTTCATCCGCACGATCAGCGTGTCCGGCCGGTCCGGGCCGATCAGCCGCTCGAAGCCCGCGAGCGCCCGGCGGTACCCCGCCTCCGCGTCTTCGTACTTTCTCTGCCGCCGCTGGAGGAACGCCAGGTTCTGCACCGATCGCAGCGTCTCCGCCCCCTCGCTCCCAAACAGCCGAGCCCGCCCGTTCAGCGCCAGCGTCACAAGCTCGACCGCTTCATCGAGCCGCCCGACCCGGAACAGCACCCCGCCCAGGTTCTCCATCGCCGCCAGCGTCGATGGATGGCTGTCCCCGAGCGAGCTGCGCCGCCACGCCAGCGACCGACGGTAGTGCGACTCGGCGATGTCGAGCTGCCCCTTGGCCACAAACAGCGCTCCGAGGCTGTTGACGACGTTCGCCGTCGCCCGATCGTCCGCACCCCGGGTCCGCTCCAACCGCTCGTATGCATCGGTCAACAGCGCTTCGGCCTCATCGAGCTTCCCCAGAAAGAGCACAAGCTGCCCAAGATCCCCCTGCACAATCAGGGTCTCAAAGGCATCGACGCCCAGCACCCGCCGCCGCCGCTCGAGAGACTCTGAGTAACAGGCACGCGCTTCATCGTATCGCCCCTGGAACTGCCGCAACCCGCCCATTTCCTTCAGACACTGCAGTGTGTCGGGATCATCGTCGCCCACCGTCCGTCGCAGCGCCGCGAGCGCTTCTTCGAACAGCGCCTCGGCCTCCGCGTACTTCCCCTGCTGCCGCAGCAGCCCGCCCTTGGCCACCAGCGATGCCAAGGTGTCGCGGTGGTCCGGGCCGAGTACCTCCCGGCGGGTCCGCAGCGCGGCATCCTGCGGCGCATCGGCGAGATCCAGCAGCCCCAGTTCCCGAACGGTCTGCGCCACCGACTGCTGCAGCCTCGCCCGCACCAGCGGCTGATCCGCGAACTGCTCCACGATCGACGCCAGCGCCGGCTCGAACACATTCTGCCGCAGGCTCAGCGTCGTCATGCCCGCGAAATCGGCCCCCGCCGTCAGCGACTCGACCTCACCCACCCGACGCGCCACCTCCACCGGCTCCAGCTTCGCCCGCTCCGCCGCGGCCCGCACCCGCTGGCTCAGATCCGCCCGTAGCCGCTCTGCGGCCAAGGGCACATCGATCCCGCTGAACTGGTTCGACTGAAACGAGGCAACCTCTTCGAGATCTGCCGCCCGCTTCTGCGCCATCGCCTCTGCCGCGTTTGCCCGTTCCGCCTCGGCCACCGCGATCCGCTCGTTCGCGAGCGCAACCTCACGCTGATGGTTCGCATTTACCATCGCGATCGAGGTGCCCAGCACACCGGCCAGCAGGGCTGCGGCGACCGCGCCCCCCGCCGTCACCATCACGCGGTTGCGGCGGACAAACTTCTTGAACCGGTACGCCCGCCCCGGCGGTGCGGCCACCACCGCCTCGCCGGAGAGGTAACGACGGATGTCCATCCCCAGGCCGTTGGCAGTCTCGTACCGCCGCTGGCGATCCTTCTCCAACGCCTTCATCACGATCCAGTCCAGTTCGCCCCGGATGATGACGCCCAGGCGCCTGGGCTCGGTGTCACGCTGCGATGCGACCTTGGCGATGGTGTCGGTGTTGGCGCTGATGCGGGTGCTGGGCTTGGGCGGCTCGACCTCGCGGATGATCCGCTGGATCTCGGCGTACGCCGCCGAACGCAGCTCCTTGCTGCTGAACGGCGTGGTGCCGGTGAGGAGTTCGTAGAGCAGCACGCCCAGGGAGTACACGTCCGTCCGCGTGTCGATATCGAGCGAGCCCTCGGCCTGCTCCGGGCTCATGTACTTCGGTGTGCCGATCAGCGCCTTGTGCTCCGTGAAGAGCGTCTTCTCGGTGAGTTTGCTCGCCGTGGCCTTGGCGATGCCGAAGTCGATCACCTTGGTGTGCGGCTTGCCGTCCTGGGTACTCACGAGGATGTTCGATGGCTTGATGTCGCGGTGGATGATCCCCTTGGTGTGCGCGTGCTGCACGGCCATGCACACCTGCGCGAACAACTCCAATCGGTCTTCGATGCTCAGGTTGTTCTTGTCGGCGTACTCGACGATCGGGTCGCCCTTGACCAGTTCCATGACGAAGAACGGCCGCCCCGTCTCCGTCGCGCCGGCATCGAGCACCTTCGCGATGTTGGGGTGATCCATCATCGCCAGGGCCTGTCGCTCCTGCTCGAAGCGCGCCACCACCTGCCGTGTGTCCATGCCCAGCTTGATGATCTTCAATGCGACCTTGCGCTGGACCGGCTTCTCTTGCTCCGCCATGATGACCGAGCCGAACCCGCCCTCGCCGATGGCCTGCAGAATCTTGTACGGCCCGATCCGCGTGCCCGGGCCTTCGCGGAGTGGCGTGACGACAGTGTCCGCGGCGGCCGAAGAGTCCGCCGTCGGAGCGGCGTCAAGATGCCCTTGAGTCGGCTCGGAAAGGAACGGGCCCGCTTCGTCCAACGCCGCGAGCATGTCCTCAATCTGCGCCCGCATCGGGCCATCGACCGCCGCCAGCCCATCAAGGAACGCCGCTCGCTCCGGCTTTGGAAGTCGACGTGCCTGGTCGAAGATCTCCCGCATTCGCTCGCGATTGTCGCTCATGCTCGCCTCTGTTCGCTGCTTCGCACCTACGAGCCGTCTGGCCCCAACTGTCGAAAGAGCCACGCCCGCGCCCACGACCAGTCACGGTCCACCGTGGCCGGAGACTTGCCCAAAGCCGATGCGGTCTCCTCGCCACTCAGCCCGGCATAAAACCGAAGCCGAACAATCTGGGCCACATCGGGGTCCTCAGCCTCCAAGCGTCGGACGGCTTCATCCAGCCTCACGATTTGATCCGAATGTGCGTCCGAAACCAGATCAGCCACGCTGAGCAGGACCGAGGAACCTTCCAGCGGCAAAGGGGTAGGCCCACGCTTATGGCGACCTCGGGCACGGGCGTAGTCGATGAGGATGCGACGCATCGCTTCGGCCGCCGCGGCGTAAAAATGGCCCCGACTGGTCCACGCCACTTCGCGGGGGCCGGCCAGTCTCAAGTATGCCTCGTGGACCAACGCTGTCGCCGAGAGGGTGTGCCCTTTCGCCTCACCCATCATGTGCCGCTGAGCAGCGCCCCGAAGCTGGTCGTAGACGAGGGGCAGCAGCCGGTCCGCGGCGGCCTTGTCGCCCGCGGCGGCGGCGTTCATCAGGATGGTGGCGTCAGTGTGCTGCGTGGCCACGAGGCTGATGGTACTCGAACAAACGTGCGCGCGACCCAAGGCTCGTTTGAATCTGCCGGGTGTCTGCGTCGCCGCGCTGTGTCTCTGCGGAGCTAACCAGCGCTTCGTCCGACCACGCCTCGCCCTCTACTTCCTTGGTGATAGGGACTTGCGAGACATCGCGAGTCCCCCTTTCGTTGGTCAAGAACAGGCATCTGTACCCTACTATGTACCCTGCGACGAGCGCGAAGAGGTTCCAGCCTTCCGGGCCGCATGGCCCCGGAGGTCGGGGTGGCAAGCCTCAAGAAGCGAAACGAAACGTACGACGCGCAGTGGTGCATCGGCACCAGGCAGAAGCGAGCGAGTGTCGACAGGGGCACCCTGCAGATCGCCAAGGAGCGATTGCGCCAACTCGAATCACGCTGGGCTCAAGTTCCTCATGACCCACTGCCGACTCGCTCGCCGATCGGTGAGGTCGTCGCGGGCGTGCGAAGCAGCGCGAGCGCCCTCTGCTCCTGTTCCGGCGTGGGCCACTTCTGGTGTGCGAGTGCATGCCGCTCCGGCGTCTGCGCTCGCCACCACGCCAGCGTCGCTCGCGCCGTGTCCTCAAGCGGGCGGTACCGCAGGCCGGCCCTCTCGGCCTCGCGGCCTTCGAAGTGGCCGCTCACCGTGACTGCGCCCGGCGTCAAGGGCTGGCGAACCAGCGGCAGCCGGACGCCCGCCTCCTTCAACGCCTCGTGCGTCGCCCAGCGGAACTCCACCGGCTTGTCCGCGAGCTTCGACAGCGAGTGCAGGACCTTCTCCCAACTGGCCGGCACGGTCGGGCCCGATGCGTTGTAGATGCCGGCCTGGTCACGCTCTCCGAGTGTCACGATCCACGGACAGAGGTCGCGCACGTCCACCCACTGCAACTCCGCTTTCGGATCCGGCGGTCCAAGCACCTCGCCGCCGCGCGAGACACGCTCGACCCAGTACGTGAATCGGTCCGTGTCGTCGTCGGGACCGACGATGTACGTGGGGCGCACGATCGTCGCCTTGCTCCCAAGTTCGGCCTGCACGATGCGATCGCACTCGGCCTTCAGCGGGCCATAGGTCGCACCGGTAACCTCCTCGACCTCCGGACTTGGCGCGGCCCACAACGCAGCACCCTCGTCCATCGCGCCGCCCGCCGACGAGTCATAGACCGCGACCGTCGAAACGAACACATAGCGTCCGACACGGTCCTTCAGCAAGGCCACCGAGTCGCGCACATGCCGCGGCACATAGCCCGAGTTGTCGATCACCACATCCCATCGGCGCGTGCCCTCAAGAGCGGCGAGTCCCGCATCGATCTTCGCGTCGCGATTGCCGATCAGAACCTCGACGCGGTCGCCGAACAGACCCTGCGAGCTCTGTCCGCGGTTGAAGAGCGTGACCCGATGGCCGCGAGCGAGCGCGTGCTCGACCTGGAACGGACCGAGGAACCCCGTGCCGCCGAGAAAGAGAATGTCGAGCGGCTTGGCGGCGCGAGCCACAGTCGCCTTCGACTTGCCCGTTGAGCCGCTCCGATCTGACGCCGATCGACATCCAACCGGCAGCAGCGCCATCGTCGCGATCGTCCACTTCAATGCTTCTCGGCGAGTCGACATGCTGTGTCCTGTCTGTTCAGTGTTGTGCGCCGGGCTCATTTGCGCAGCCCGAGATTGCCTTGATCGCTTGCGCCATGGCCTACGACAAACACCCAGTGTAGCCATTCCGCATGGCCACTCTCTGTGCACTCCACGTTCGCCCTCTTCCCCCTTTGTGGCGCATGCCATGGTCGACGTCGCCATCATGTGCGCGTACTTCGTGCCGCGGGAAAGCTGGCCGGAGCGTTGCCCGAAGTCCAAGGCGTCGGCAACGCGTTGCAGGCCCCGTGAGTGACCGCGCCGCGTCTCTGGGCCTCTGAGAAGGTGTTCGCCACACCACCCCTCGCCCTCTATTCGCAGAACCACCGGGTCACAAAGCTCGGGGGTCGTCGCCTCTGGCACGTGTGCCGGGGCGAATCAAAGCGGCTACCTGCGAGATGGCTTCGATTCGAGCAGTTCTTCCAGTCGCTCCAGGCGGGCCTTGAGCTTGGCGTTCTCCGCGGCGTGGCGGGCGGCCTCGGCCTTCAGCCGTTGGATCTCGCGCTGCTGTTCCTGGATCGCCCCGATCGCCACAACCGACAACTGGTTGTAGTTCAGCGTCAGCGAGTCCTTCGACTCATCGCCCGTCACCAGCCGCGGCAGAACCGCACGCACTTCCTGAGCGATCAGGCCAAAGTCCTCGGCACCGTCGGACTTCCACCGGAAGTTGACGGGGCGGAGTTTGAGCGCCGCAGCAAGGTTTCCCTCTGCGTCGGTCACGT
>JAPKGU010000123.1 GCA_026647565.1 Phycisphaerales bacterium
GTCGCCGCCACCAGCGCGATCGCTGCGGGTCCGGGTGAGCCCTGTCCCAGCATCACCCACACGGCCAGCGACGAACCGTAAACGCCGAACAACAGCGCCATCCCCGGCACGAACACGAAAAGAAGAGGCGCCGATCAGCCAGAACGCCCCGACGACCACGCTCCCCTGTGCCAGCCGCCGCCCGCTACGCCGATTCCCGTCCATCCTTTGCCTCCCTTGGCTGCCCCCTGAGTGGAGGGGGCTGGGGAAAGCGGGTGGAAAAATCGGGTGGGTTCGACGGCGCGGGCCCCCCGCGATAAATTTCCACCCGCTCGGGGGCTCTGTGCCCACTCGGCAAGCACGAGGCTTTGGTGGACCCGGCCTCATGCGAGGAAGAAATGAACGACCGTCTCGACCTGGGGATGTGGCTCTTGCCGGCCGCCGTCGCGCTGGCGCTTGCTCCGAGCTGTGCGGCCACGGACGACGTCGTGGCCCAGACCGACCCCGGCGCAGATGCCGGTCTCGGCGGGGCCGCCGGCGCGGGCGGAAGTAGCGGAAGCGGCGCCACGCCCAGTGACGCCGGGCTCGACATTCCGATGACCGATGCGCCCGTCGGTGAGACCTGCGAACAGGCCATGGCCGCGAAGAACAGCTACGGCTGCGAGTACTACGCGTTGCAGGTGGACACCATCAACGATCCAAACGGCGGCTACGGCCTGCCGGGAGCCTGCTACGCAGTGTTCGTCGCGAACCGCGGCCTGGGCCCGGTCAAGATCGACGTGTCGCGCACCGGCAGCACCATCGCCGGCACGGACTTCATCCGGATCCCCAAGGGCCAAGGCGCGGGCATCGTCTACGACAAGTACGATCCCGTGGCCGGTCTGCCCCCGAACGAGGTTGCGATCCTGTTTCTGTCCCACGGCACCCCGCCCAAGAAGATGACGTGCCCCGTGACGCCGGCGGTGACCGAGCACAGCGGCGTGTTCGGTACCGGCCTGGGCAATGCGTTCCACATCAAGACCAGCGCGCCCGTCGTCGCCTACCAGATGTTCCCCTATGGCGGCGGCGCCGTGGCGGCCACCAGCGCGTCGCTGCTGCTCCCCACCAGCGCATGGGACGGCAACTACGTCGCGATCAACGCCTACAAGCAGAGCACGGTGCACCCGGATCAAGCCAAGCCGTCCCTCGACATCGTCGCGCAGGCCGACGACACCACCGTGAAGATCAAACCCAACGTCGCCATCGAGGCAGGCAAGGGCGTTCTCGGAGCTGGCGCGGGTCAAGTCGTCGAGTACAAGCTGAATCGCGGGCAGTACGTGCAGTTCACCCAGGGGCCCGAGCTCACGGGCAGCGCGATCCAATCCGACAAGCCCGTTGGGGTGTTCGGCGGCGCGACCTGCATCAACGTGCCGGCCGACAAAGAAGCGTGCGACACCGCGCAGCAGCAGATCCTCCCCGTGAAGCAGCTGGGCCACGAGTACGCTGCCGTGCGCCACAAGGCGCGTCGGCTGGGCCTCGATCCCGTCGACGAGAGCGTGCCCTGGCGCCTGGTGGGCACGGTGGACGGCACCACGCTCAGCTATTCACCCGCGGCGCCCGCCGGCGCGCCGACCACACTCGCGCGCGGACAAGTGGTCGAGCTCTGGACCAAAGACGCCTTCGTGGTGAAGAGCCAAGACGCCGAGCACCCGTTCTACGTCGGCGCCTACATGACCGGGGGCAACGACTTCCTCGGCGAAGGCGATCCGGAGTGGGTCAACGTCGTGCCGGTCGGGCAGTATCTCGACTCGTACGTGTTCTTCACCGACCCCACCTACCCCGAGACCAGCCTGGTGGTCGTGCGCCAGAAGGACGACAAGGGCTCGTTCCAGGACGTGGAGCTCGCCTGCATGGGCGCGCTCACCGGCTGGCAGCCCCTGGGCGACCACGAGTACACGCGGGTCACGCTGGTGACGGGCAAGTTCGAGGGCCAATCGGGGTGCGCCAACGGGCGGCAGACCATGAAGAGCAAGGCCCCCTTCACCACCACCGTCTGGGGCTGGGGCTCCGTCACCTTCGGCCCCGCCGACATCTACACGGCCTACGTCTCCTACGCTTACCCGGCCGGCATGGGCACCAAGTTGATCAACAAGGTCGAGATCCCGGTAGTGAAGTAGCTGCCTCCCCTCGCGGCGCTGCGCGCCGCGGTCCCCTCCAAGCCCGGCACGCGCGAGCGGAGGCGCCGTGCCAAGACCACCCGCGCCCTGCCGATGCTCGCGCGCGCGCGGGCGGAGGGGACGCGTCGCTCCGAGACTGGTCGCTTCGCTTCGATGGCGGCGTCGTGAGCTTCCGAGCCGTTGGCTCCTGCCGGCACCGCGGCGGAACCGAACGGCGCTCCAGACGCTCAGCGCTCGCCTTCGCGCAGATCGACGCCCGCGTAGACGTCGGACACCATGAGCTCCGAGTCGAGGACCAAGAGCGGGACTTTGCTCCCGGAGCGGACGGTGGTCACCAGCCATTGGCCGGACTCCAGGCGTTGGTGGTGATCGATTCGCTGTTCCCGGTGAGAAACGATCAGGTATTCCCGCAGCGACTCCATGGCCTGATAGTGAAGGAACTTCGTGCCCCGGTCGTGCTCCTCCGTCGAGTCGCTGGTCACCTCTACGATCAACGATGGATTCAGCAGGCTGGGCGGGTTGTCGCCGTCGTAGCGGCGCTCGCCACAGGCGACGATCGCGTCGGGGTAGGCGTAGAGGCGGGTCCCAGGGACGTGCACGCGCTGGTCGCTGGTCATCGCGGCGCACGGCTTGCCACGCGACGCCGATACCAGCGCCGCGAGGGCATTGGCCGCGAGCTGGTTGTGCGGCGGTCGCGCGCCGGCCATGGCGATGATCTCACCGGCCAGGTACTCGTGCTTCGTGTCACTGGCTGCCTCCAAGGCCAGATATTCGGCCTCAGTGAACCTGAGCGGCGCGGCGGATGTCACCCGTCGAGGATAGCATCACTCCGGGGGCCCGAGCCCGAACTCGGGAAGGTGCTCCTCGCGCTTCGCTTTCGTGCGCACCGTCACTGTTCCCCAAGCTCTGGCTGGCCGGGCACCCGCTCCAACGGCCGGCAGTCGATGAAGAGCAAGGCGCCCTTCACCGCCACGGTCTGGGGCTCTCGGCTCCGTCACCTTCGGCCCGGCGGACATCTACACCGCCTACGTGTCGTACGCGTACCCGGCGGGAATGGGCACCAAGCTGATCAACAAGGTCGAGATCCCGGTGGTGAAGTAGGTCTGCGCGGCCGGGCTTGCCCCGCCGGTGTCATCCGCGTTGTGGCGGCTCGCTTCGAAAACCACAGGCCACCAACAAGGCGGCTTCCACCTCCGTCCAGCGCGTCTCGGGCAACGTGGCGATCACGGCTCCGAGCCGAGCCTTTCGCGCGAGCGACACGTGATCCAGGTTGGCCGCGCAAGCGACCGGCATTCCGTCGTCAGGTGTCAACACGACCTCGGTGTCGATGCCGCGAAGAGTGCGTGTGACCGGAGCGACGATTACTTCCGAGAGCGCGTCGATGGCGCCGTCCCGGGTCATGAGGAGAACGGGACGCCGCTTGTCCGGGCTCGCGAACGTGTACCATCGGATCTCACCCCGGCGCACCGAACGCCTCCCAACCCTCCGCGTCCCACCCGAGCGGATCGTCGTCGGTTCCAAACTCGTCGTTCGTCGGGGGCTGCACGCGGTATGCGGCGGCGGCGGATCGACCCAACGCTGCCGCACGCAGTGCAAGCCTCGCCAAACGAACCTGCTCGTCGTGTGGCAGCTTCTCGACGAGTGGCCAGAGGTCTCGGGCGGTAGCCGGTTCAGTCACCCGACAACTCTATCACGCCTGCTGCCCGTGCGCGCCTGGCGACGGATCCCGCCGCGCCACCTTCCCCTGCCGCGCGCAGCGGACGGCGCGAGTGACGGAACTCGCGGTTGTCGCGTGCTCCGCGGGGCGCCGTGCGCGAGCACGGCTTTGGGGAAGGTCGCGCGGCCGGAGACCGCGCCGCGCACCGCTGGCTCAGTGCCGCACCGTGATCGAGGACGCGCGGGTTGGGGCAGCAACACGGCCCGGCGGACATCTACACCGCCTACGTGTCGTACGCGTACCCGGCGGGAATGGGCACGAAGCTGATCAACAAGGTCGAGATCCCGGTGGTGAAGTAGCTGCCCCCACTCGTCGCCGCTTCGCGGCGCCGGTCTCCCCCTTACGCGGCAGCGCGCGCCGGTTGGGCTCTTGCCAAGACCACCGGCGCCCTGCCGGTGGCGCGCGCCGCGCGCGTGGGGGAGACGCGTCGCTCCGAGCTCGAGGCGACATCGCGAGCTGACGGCACGCGCTCTTCCGCGCTCGAGTCCGCTCGCTTCGATGACGGCGTCGTTAGCTTCCGCGCTGCTGGCTCCTGCCGGCACCGCGGCCGGGCTCTGCCCGGGTGGCGCACGAGGCGCGCCAGCCGCCGTGCTTCCGTGAGCGCTCCTCGTGGAGTCGATGCGTCGAGTCGCGTCGCGAGGAAGGAGGCGGCTGTCACGCCTCCTGCTTGCGTTGGGAAAGCTTGGATGAGGAGGATGCCATGTAGACACAGCTGAAACTTCATTTGGGACCCTGCGGGTTCGAGTCCCGCACGGCAAAGGTTGGCCACCACCCGGAAGCGAGTCTTGCGTGGCCCTACGACCGCGAGAGCGGGAAGGAAGGCTGCGAAGCGTAGACAGCGAGGGCGTGGGCCGCGTGATCGAGCTTCGAGAGAGTGAACGTTGTCGAAGCTGGCGTGGTGCAAGACATCGCCGGCAACATCGATGCGCCGCGAGGCGGCGAGACCGCGAACGATGGTGAGGACTGAGGCACCGGCACGAAGGCGAGAGCCGCCGGCAACAGCAACTCCCCGCACCACAGTTCGTCCTCAGGGCTAGGCGCGGAGATTCGACCGGAGTCCAAGAGCGCGGCATGCGTCCGAGGGTCCCCCAGGAACCCAAGAGACCCCATCGTCTCCGGGGCGCTGCGCGTCAGCGCCACCGGTACCGTCGAGCCAAGGGACAACCGAAGCGAAGCGGGACGGCCGGTGGGGAGTCGGAGTCGCACATAGTACCGAAGAAGCGGGGACAGTCGCCCGAACGACCCCGCGGAGGGAAGGAGCGGCCGGGTCACGGAACCGTTTGGAGGAAAGAATGACCGGGACACCGAATCCGGAATCAGTCTCAACGAAAATCGAACGGATAGCGAAACGCGCGAGGGAGATGCGCGGCGTGGGACTGAACACGCTCGCGCATTTCATCGACATCGATTGGCTACGCGAAGCGCATCGGCGCACTCGCAAGGATGGCGCCTCGGGCGTCGATGGACGGACTGCGGAAGAATATGCGGCGAATTTGGAGGGTAACCTCCGCTCGCTGCTCGACCGCGCGAAGTCCGGCGACGCCTATCGCGCGCCCCCCGTGCGGCGTGTGCACATCCCGAAACCGGGTGGGTCGAAGACTCGCCCGATCGGCATCCCCACCTTCGAGGACAAGGTCCTTCAACGGGCGGTGATGATGGTGCTCGAAGCTGTGTACGAGCAGGACTTCTTGGACTGCTCGTTCGGGTTTCGGCCGGGGCGCGGCGCACACGACGCACTGTACATGCTGCGTGAGAGCCTGATGTCGATGGCTGGGGGCTGGGTGCTCGAAGCGGACATCGAGAGCTTTTTCGATTCCGTGGACCGCACCAAGCTCCGAGAAATCCTCGAGCGGAGGGTGCGCGATGGGGTGCTTTTGCGACTCATCGGCAAGTGGCTGAATGCTGGTGTGATGGAGGACGGGCATGTCTACCGCCCGGACTCCGGCACGCCGCAAGGTGGAGTGATCTCGCCACTCCTGGCGAACGTCTACCTGCACGAGGTGCTCGACGAATGGTTCGAGTGTCAGGTCAAGCCACGGCTGAAAGGCCGTGCGGTTTTGATCCGATACGCGGATGACTTCGTCATCGTCTTCGAGCGGGAAGAGGACGCTCGTCGCGTTTTGGACGTACTGCCAAAGCGATTTGGCAAGTACAACCTACGCCTCCACCCAGAGAAGACCCGGCTGGTTCCGTTCCGCAGGCCGCCTCGGCGTCGAGTCCCTCGTGGACCCGACCATCGGCGGCCGGGGACCTTCAACCTGCTCGGCTTCACGCACTTCTGGTGTCGGTCACGGAAGGGCTTCTGGGTTGTACTGAGGAAAACCGAGACATCCCGCCTCAGCCGGGCGCTCAAGGGCATCTCGCTCTGGTTGCGCCAGAACCGGCACGAGCCGATTCGCAGACAGCATCGAGCGCTGGTGAAGAAGGTCAGCGGCCACTACGCGTACTACGGTGTCACCGGGAACTACTTGGCGCTGGACTCGTTCCGGTACTGGGTCCGGGTGCTGTGGTGCAAGTGGTTGTCGCGTCGGTCCAACACCAGCGGCGGAATGCAGGCGATGAACGTGCTGTTGGAAGCGTACCCGCTTCCTCGGCCGGTCATCTCGCATGCGATCTGAGCAAGCGCAGTGAACCCGTGGCCTGACGAGCCGGATGCAGGAAATCTGCACGTCCGGATCCGTGGGAGCCCTGGAGGAGCAATCCTCCAGGGCCACCCGGCGCCGTGAGTGGGCAAAGCCCGGCCGCGGTGCCGGGCGGGAGGCGCCATGTCTCGGAAGCTCACTCATTCGCACGTCATCGAAGAACGGGCTCGCACCATGCGCTTCGCGCAGACGCCCACCGAAGAAGCGCTGTGGCGCGAGCTTCGTGGCGGCAAGCTGGGCGTGGTCGTTCGTCGTCAGTACGTCGTCGGCCGGTACATCGCGGACTTCGCCGTGCCCTCCGCGCGCGTCGTGATTGAGGTCGATGGCGCGTACCACGCCAGCCGGCGTGCGGCGGATGCGCGCAGGGACCGCGATCTCGGGCGCCGCGGGTGGCGAGTGTTGCGGTTGCCGGCGGAGCTGGTGGCGAAGACCTCGGGGAAGCCGTTGCGCGCGTGCGCGCGGCGCTCGGCGGGTGACGAGGGGTGGCGATCGCCACCTGAACTCGCCGCTTCGCCACCTTTCGCTGCCGTGGGGATTGCGCGCCCTGCTCGGTTACGACCGGAAGCTCTGTGCCGAAGTCGTGAGCGCTTTCATGGCGGAGGTGGACCGCTCGCTACGCTGGCGCGCCAAGCGCGAGCTCGGGCTGGCGAGCGTCGCGGACGCGCACACGGGCGGCGTGGCCGCGGTGCAGAGGACAGACAGCGCCCTGCGATTAAGCGTCCACTTCCACTCGCTGGTGCTCGACGGAGTGTACGTGCACGAAAGCGGCGACCCCCGCGCACCGCTCGAGTTTCGCGAGCTCGACACGCCCACGCACGCGGACGTCGCCGAGGTCGCCGCGCGCACCGCCGCTCGTGTTCGAGCCGGCCGACATCATCCCGCGTCTGGTCGCCGCGGTGCCCCCGCCTCGCTGGCACTTATTGCGCTACTTCGGCGTACTCTCGAGCCACTCCTCGCGCCGGCGTCTCGTCGTCCCTCAGCCGCCGCCCGACGCGACCGCGAACAAGCCCCTGCCGCTCGCGGCGACCAGCTCGAGCTGCTCGGCGAGCGCGACCACGCGCCGGCGCCGCGCAAACGCTGGGCCTGGCTGCTCGCACACGTCCCCCGTCAGGGACTTCCGAGGGTCGTCTTCGCCGCCAACGTCGAGACCTGCCCGCGCTGCTTCGGGCCCATGCGACGCGCTTCGCGATGCCCGGAGGGGTACTGGGCCGAGGTCGCTAACACCAGCGCCCAGATCACGCGGCTGCTCTCCGAGCACGGCCTCGGGCCGCGGGCCCCGCCGAGCGCAAGCCGGACGACCCGCGTGCCCGAGCAGATGTGTTGGGGTTCGGGGAGGCCAGCAGGTGAGGTGAGCGCGCGACCGACATCGCCAAAGGCGAAGGTGTGCCCCGCCTTCTGATTCGACCTCGCCAACGCACCGGCCAGTGCGATCATCACGCTGAGCAAGGGTTCGCGGGATGACCTCGATGCCCGCACGCCAGCCGCGTATCCTTCGGCTCGGTGGGCTTTGGCAGTTCGTTTTTCCTACGCGCCCTACGCGCATCCCCACCCAGGCAGGAAACCAGCAAAAGGCCAACCCCCGCTGCGGCAAGCGCCAACGTCCATCGTGTCCGGATCATGAGCTCCCTCCTTGCATGCGTCGGTTGTGAAAAGGCGTCCCGCGGATGAGATTCGCAGGATCCATGCCACGCTGCGGGGTGACAGAACCGTTGCATTTCAGAATAGACAGAAGGGGGACAGGCCCGGCGAGAGCATCAATTTTCTGAGGCGGGAGTGGACTTTCTGAGAGTCGGATCAGTTTGGCGGCTGGACCTGGACCAGCCGGCCGGTTCCGGGTTCGACCAACCGGTAGGTGGTGCCCGGGCCACGGTGCTGGAACTCACCACCCATCTCCTGAATCTGGCGATCCAGCTCCTCCCGGGTGACCACGGACTTCTCGAGGACCCCGGTGGCCTGGGCAGGCTTCCCGCGCAGGTCGGGCGATTCGGATTCAACATCGACCCCCAGGAGGCTTGCGATCTTGGAGTTTAGCACCTCCCCCCGCAGGGTCACCAGCTTGCCGACCGCGCCCGCGACCTGGGTGGGATCGGTGATCACGGGCGGCTCGCCGGCCGGTTTGAGGTTACCGTGCGCCGCACAGCAGCCGCCACCAACCATGATCAACAGAACAAGTCCCACCGAGGCTACCAGCGTGTGCATGTGGTTTCTCCCTCGAACGGTCATTTTGCCAGCATCTGCCGGATCTGCGCCAGCCTGTTGCGGTTCTCTTCGTAGGACAAGGTCGCGGTGAGATCCTCGTGCTCGATGAGCGTGCGCGGCAGCGGCGCAAAAAAATCGGCACAGCGCCCGATCCTGGAGCCTGCCGCGTACCAGCCGCGATCGGGCGTGGGTCAGGACGAGCTCGTTCATGGCCGATCCTGATGTGCGGATGGATGCGAGGAGTGCGGCTGCGGCCGGCGGCCAGATCGGCGTCGATGATCTCGCGGATGCGGTGAAGCGCGGACGGGCGGGGTCCCCGCCGGTGACGAAGGGCGCGTAGCGCGGGCCGAGGAAGCCCTGCTCCGAGACCCGGCCCAGCGGCGTGGTGAGGACGACGAAGGGGGGGATGAGGCTGTCGTAGCCCGCGCCGTAGCCGCGCATCAGGGAGACCACCGACCCGATGCCGGGGTGCACGGTCCTCTCCCCCGGGGCGCGCCCGGTCCGGGAGATGAAGGCCGCGGTCTCGTGGCCGTTGTTCCCGTGGGAGAGGCCGCGCAGGAGGGAGAAGCGGGACGCCTGCGCCGCGAGCAGCGGGAACAGAGCGCCGAGGCGCATCCCGTCCACGGCCGTCGGCACCGCCCGGTCGAGGGGGCCGCAGAAGTCGCGGCCCGCCTCGGGCTTGGGGTCGAAGGTGTCGAGGTGGCAGGGGCCTCCGGACATCCAGATCTCGATGACGGTCCGGGCGCCGCCGGTCCCGGGGGTGGGCGTCCCCTCCTCCGCGAGGGCGGGCGCGGGCGCGGCTCCCGGCGTCCACCGCCCGAGGAGCTCCACGAGGGGGAGGCCGGCCGCGGCGAGCGCGAGGCGCCGCAGCGCCCCCCGCCGCGTCACCGCCTCCCACGCCTCCCGTCCGTCCATGGCCCCCTCCCCTCCCCGCTCAGTGGCGGTGGAGGAACTCCGCCGTGTTCACCAGCGCCCAGGCGAGGTCCACGGCCGCCTCCGCCGGCGGCCGCCCCTTCTCCCGCGCGTAGGCGAGCGCCGCCGCCGCCTCCTCCTCCGTGGGGTCGCGGGAGAGGACGGCCAGCCAGATCCCCCGCACGATCTCCGGCCGGTTCCCGCGCGCGTCGTAGAGCGCCTGGACGAGCCTCCGGCTCCCCCGCAGGCGCCGCTGGACGTCGGAGGAGTTGAGGAGGTGGAGGCGCTGGGCGTCGGAGACGTCGCTGCTCCTCTCCGAGAGGAGCCCGGTGTCCCGGGGAGGGCGGCCGAAGAGGTCGAGGAAGGCGCTCGTGATGGAGCCGTCGGCGAGCGACACGGTGCTCCGGTCCCCGGGCACGAAGGTCCAGGGCTCGGGGATGATGCTCGTGTAGCCCTCCCCGGCCCCCCCGATGGCGCAGAGGGCGTCCACGAGCACCTCGGCGTCCAAGCGGCGGACGGGGTAGCAGGCGAAGAGCCGCTCCGCCTCCGCCGGCGGCGCCCGGGGGATCGGGGACTGCTGCCAGGCGCGGGACTCGAGCACGAGGCGCATCACGCGGCGCAGGTCCCACCCGGAGCGCACCAGCTCCTCCTCGAGGTGCTCGAGGAGCCCCGGCACCGAGGCGGGGTTGTCGGGGCGGAGGTCGTCGGCCGGCTCCACCACGCCGCGGCCGAAGAGCCAGGCCCAGAGCCGGTTCACCGCGGCCCGCGCGAACCAGGGGTTGCGCGGGGAGACGAGCCAGTCGGCGAAGGCCCGCCGCGCGTCCGCTTCCGCGGGGACGACGACGGCGGTCCCGTCGGGCAGGACCGCCTCGAGCGGCCCCCGCGGCGCGGGGTCGTCGAGGACGATCTCCTCCTTCCACTCCCGGGTCGGCTTGCGGATCACGCGGGAGAAGAGCGCGGTCATCCCCGCCCTGCGGTCCGCGGGGAGCGATTCCCACCGGGTCCCCATGAAGGTGAGGGCCGCCGCGGCGGCCAGCGCCTCCGGGCTCCTCCCCTGCACGGCGCGCTGGAAGTTGACCTGGGGGTCCCGGAAGCAGGAGCCGCTCGAGGTCAGGAGCTCCCGGGCGAAGCGATCGTAGGGCATGCCGTCGCGGATCGCGTCGCGGATCCAGCGGTGGTAGGCCTGGACCGCGTCGGGCCAGAGGTTGATCGGGAACTCCGCCTTGACGCGGAGCGCGTCGCACCAGCGGAGCGCCCAGAGGTCGGCGAACTCCTCCCGCTCCATGAGCGCGTCGAGGAGCGCGCCGCGCCTCCCCGGGCGGCGGTCCTCCAGGAAGGCCCGGGCCTCCGCGGCCGTGGGGAGGACGCCGATGACGTCGAGGTAGGCCCGCCGCAGGAAGACCTCGTCGGAGCAGGGGCGGGCCCCCTCCACCCCCGCCCTCCTCCGGGCGGCGGCGAGGATCGCGTCCACCCGCGTCTCCGGGACCGGCCAGGAGGAGGCCTCGAAGGGGCGGACGGGGCCCGCGTCGCCGGCGAGGGCGGCGGAACCGGAGAGGAGCAGCAGGGCGGCGGCGATCCGCTTCCCCATGGCGGGATCGATCCTCGCACGGGTCCCCGCCCGACGGGGGACCGGCCGTGACGGGCGTCACGGGGCGCCGGCCGCCGTCGCCCGACGGCGGTGGAACCCCGGGGGGGCGGGAGCGGTAGCGGCGGGGGGCGTGACCCGGTGGCGGTGCTTCGGGCACTTGGCGGAATCGTGTCGGTGGCTCCGATGGAGTT
>JAPKGU010000124.1 GCA_026647565.1 Phycisphaerales bacterium
ACTCCTCCAGCCCGTAGATCGCGCCGATGCCGGGATGGTTCAGCGACGCCAGCACCTTGGCCTCACGCTGGAACCGGGCCAGCCGATCCGCATCCTGCCCCACGTGCGCAGGCAACGCCTTGATCGCCACCTGCCGGTCAAGCCGCGTATCACGCGCGAGGTACACCTCGCCCATGCCCCCGCGGCCGAGTTCTCGTTCAATCTTGAATGGACCGATGGCGCCTGGGTGCATGGAGCGAGGAGTGTACCGAACCCGACGCCCGTCCCGCTCGCCTGCTTCCAGGCCTCCGAAGCCCGCGCCGACGCGCGGTGTCTACCCCTCCACCCACACCTCGCGCACGGGTGGTACGCTGGCACCATGAACGAACGGCCAATCCCCTTCCTTGTGCTGATGTCGATGACCATCGCCGTGCTGGCTTCGTGCGCCGGGTCGCCGCGCCGTGCCGCGCCCGCCGGCGTCTACATGGGTCAGCCGGCTCCCGGCCTCAGCCCGGAGCTGTTTGCCCCCGGCGTTGTCTCGACCCCTGATGCGGTCGAGCTGAACGGCGTCTTCTCACCCGGCTTCAACGAGTTCTTCTTCACACGCACGACGGTGCTGCCCGGTGGCGGCGAGGGAATCTCACGCATGTACCGAAGCGTCCTTGGCCCCGACGGGACTTGGACGACGCCCGAGCACGTGCAGGTGTGGCCCGACAACGCCACTTCGCTTGCGGTCGATATGTCGTACTCGCCGGATGGCGCCCGCCTCTACTTCCTCGGACGCCACCCGCACGCGCTCTCGATCGAGAAGCCGGGCTTTGACATCTGGGTGAGCGAACGAACCGACGTCGGCGGCTGGTCCCTCGCGTCGCCGATTCCGCCTCCCATCTGGACCGAACACATCGAGTCCTACCCGGCCGTGTCCCCCGATGGAGGGCTCCTTTTCTCCTCCAATCGACCCGGCGGGAACGGCGGAGGCGACCTCTGGCTCGCGTCGCCGAAGGCCGACGGCGCCTTCGACACACCCGTCAACCTCGGTCCGCCCGTCAACTCCGAACAATGGGAGGGTGACGCCTGCATGTCGCCCGACGGCAGCTACATCGTCTTCACATCTGATCGTCCCGGCGGACCCGGCAACGGCGATCTCCTCGTGTCGTTCCGAGACGAAACCTCGGGCGCCTGGAGCGAACCCAGGCTGCTCGGCCACGGTATCAACACCGTTGATCTGGACTACTGCCCGATGGTGACGCCCGACGGCCGATACCTCTTCTTCTCCCGTCGCATCAGCGATCCGAAGGACGGGGGATGGGACCGCGTCGTAGGTGGTGACGTCTACTGGATCAGCACCAAGGTGATCCACGAACTGCGCGACGCAGACGCGAGGCCGCCCCGCGAGTGATCCGGCGATCCGCCGCGTTCCCACCCACTGCGCCCATGGCTATGGGCCGCCGGTCGGCGCACCCTCGCGCTGCTGCCGGGCTCTCCATTCCGCCGCCTTGGCGTCGTAGCCCTTTCCCGGCTCGACACCGTCCCACATCTCGTACAGAATGGCCAGCGCCCGGACAACGGCCTGCCGCCTCTCCTTCGGTGCGTCCGGTGTCGCGTCAAGCCGCGACAGCTCCTCAAGCAGCAGGTCCGCGCACTCCCGGTGCCGCCCCGCCTTCACCAGCAGACCCGAAAGCGCGGTTCGCGCCGCGATCGTGTGCCCGTGAAACTCGCCGTAGGTGCCGCTGAAACCCGCCGCCGCCCGTCGATACAGCAGGATCGCCTCGTCCTGCTCGCCCTGAGACTCCAGCACCTTCGCGAGGTTGAAGCACGAACGCAACGTCGCCGCATGCCCCTCCCCGAGCACGCGCCGGCGACCGTCCAGCGCGGCCCGGGCGTACACCGCCGCGCCCGACGCGTCGGACTGCGCATAGCGAACACCGCCGAGATTGTCCGTGATCATCAGCGTGAGCCAGTGATCCTCGCCCAGCGCTCCCCGACTCGTCTCGAGCGCCGCCTCGAACATCTCCTGCGCTCGTACGTAGTCCTCCTTCGCCCGATAGAAGCCCGCGAAGTTGTTCATCCCCTGGATGGTCCGCAGGTTGTTCGGACCAACAGTGGCGCGCAGACCGTCCAGCGACTCGCGGAACAGGGGCTCCGCCTCGTCGAAACGCTTGAGGTTGCCCAGCGCCGACGCAAGCGAACCGATGCACCCCAGCGCATCGACGTCCAGGGGATCGGCGTTCTCCCGATACCACGAGAGCGCACGCTCGTAGTGCTCGGCCGCCTCCGCAAACTGCGTCCGGGCCGTCAGCACAGTCGCGAGATTCGCCCGCAGATCCGCCGTGACCTTCGCGTTCTCCCCGTGCTCAGAACTCGCGATCGCGAGGTACTCTCGCATCTCCGCCTCGGCCTCCTCAAGCCGCCCACGGTCCTTCGCCAGCATCGCACGGCGCATCCGCGCGTCGAGCGTCTTCGCGCCCCGCGGGCCGACCTCGGACGCGTACACCTCGATCGCCTCCTCGCCCGGCGCCGCAGCCAGCTCAAACAGGCCGAGCCGCCTCGCGCTCTCGCTCACGCTCATCAGGAGCTCCGCCCGCACGCCCGGCTGCTCGCCGAACTGCTCCCTGATCGCGTCGATCGACGGACGCAGAATCTCGTTCTCCAGCGCCGACCTCGCCACGCCAGTCAGGTCCACTCTCGCGATCATGCCGTCCAACAAGGCCACGTCGGACTCGATCTTCTCGCCCGACTCACGCGCCGCCTCGCCCGCCCGCCGCATCCGCGCCAGCAGCTCCTGCCTGAACCGAATCCCCATCTGCATCACGTCAACACCGGACAGCTGCGTCCGCTGGAACGACGCCACTCGCTCGAGATCCCGCGCTCGCGCCTGGGCCTCCGCCTGCGCCGCAAGCGCCGACCGCGCCGAAAGATCCGCTCGCTCCCGCTCACGAACGGCCCGCGCAAAGCCCGTCGAAGTCCCCACCAATCCCAGCACCACCGTCGCCGTGACGGCCGACACCAGCAGCACGCCCGCACGGTGCCGGCGCGCAAACTTCTTCATCCGATACGTCGCGCTCGGCGGGGCCGCCAGGATCGGCTCCCGATTGAGATACCGCCGCACGTCCATCGCGAGCCCGTTGGCGGTCTCGTACCGCCGGCTCCGGTCCTTCTCCAATGCCTTCATCACGATCCAGTCCAGCTCGCCACGGACGATCGCCCCGAGTCGCTTCGGCTCGACGTGTCGCCGCGCCGCGACGTCCGCGATCGTCTCCACGTTGCTCGAGAGCCGCGTCGACGGCCTGGGCGGCTCGACCTCGCGGATGATCCGCTGAATCTCCGCGTACGCCGCGGACCGAAGCTCCCTGCTGCTGAACGGCGTGGTCCCCGTGAGCAACTCGTAGAGCAGCACGCCAAGGGAGTAGACGTCGGTCCGCGTGTCGATGTCCAGCGAGCCCTCCGCCTGCTCCGGACTCATGTACTCCGGCGTGCCGATCAGCTGCCGGTGCTCGGTGAACAGCGTCTTCTCGGTGAGCTTGCTCGCCGTCGCCTTCGCGATGCCGAAGTCGATCACCTTCGCATGGGGCCTGCCGTCCTGCGTGGAGACCAGAACATTCGACGGCTTGATGTCGCGATGGATGATCCCCTTCGTGTGCGCGTGCTGCACCGCCGTGCACACCTGCGCGAACAGCTCCAGTCGATCCTCGATGCTCAGGTTGCTCTTGTCGCAGTACTCAACGATCGGGTCGCCCTTGACCAGCTCCATCACGAAGTACGGACGCCCCGCCTCCGTCGCACCGGCGTCCAGCACCTTGGCGATGTTGGGGTGCTCCATCATCGCCAGCGCCTGACGCTCGGCCTCGAACCGGGCGATCACCGCCCGAGTGTCCATGCCCAGCTTGATGACCTTGAGCGCGACCTTCCGAGCGACCGGCCTCACCTGCTCCGCCATGAACACCGAGCCGAAGCCCCCCTCGCCGATCATCTGCAGGAGCTTGTAGGGACCGATCGACGTCCCCGCAGACTCGCGTTGGGCGATGACCTCCGTCACCGGCTCGGCGGATGGATGCGTCGGCGCCTCACCCGTCGGTGCCGCCATGAAGCCGCCCGCCCTCTCGTGCGCACGCAGCATCGCCTCCACCTCCGCACGCAGCGACACGTCGTCGCCGCACGCGCGGGCGATCGCCTCCGCGCGGTCCGCCTCGGGCAGCTCCGCCACCTCCATGAACACCCGCCGGACCCGCTCCCTCATCGTCTCAGACATCGTCGCACCTCACCCGTCATCGGATAACGCCCGAAACAGCACCGCTCGCGCATACACCCACAGCCGCGCCGCCGTACGAGCCGAGATGCCAAGCGCCTCAGCCGCCTGGTCCACGCTCAAACCCGCGTAGAACCGCAACCGAACCACGGCCGCCGCATCCGGGTCCTCAACCTCCAAGCGAGCCAGGGCGGCGTCGACTGCCACGATTCTGTCCGAATCCGCCCCAGCGAGCCGTCCGACGTCCGTGATCTCCTCGAGCCGAACGCCGCTCCCGCCCCGTCCCCGTCGAACCCGCGCTCGCTCGATCAGGATCCGGCGCATCGCCTCCGCCGCCGCCGCATAGAAGTGGCCCCGCCCCGCCCATGGCACCTGGCGGGGCCCAACCAGTCTCAGGTACGCCTCGTGCACCATGGCCGTCGCAGAGAGCGTCTGGCCGCCTCGCTCACCCGCAAGCCCGGCCTCCGCCGCGCGGCGAAGCTGGTCGTACACCAGCGGAAGCAGGCGATCCGCCGCAGACTTGTCCCCCGCCGCCGCGGCGTCCATCAGGATCGTTGCCTCGCTCTTCTCCATTGCAGGTCGCATTGTACTGGAACGCGATGGCCGCCACGGGCCGCACGCACAACGCGACCCCTCGCAGTGACGCCGACACCCTCGCGTCAGAGCGCGACGCCGCGCGTCCGGTCGCCACCCGCCCAACCGATGTCACCCCGTCGACGATCCACGCGCCCGCCCACCCGCAACGGGAGCGGGCGTCCGCCGCCTGCCGGATGGCGCCGCCCGGATGCGGAGCGAGGTCGTGTTTGGTTCGCGTTCCGAGAGCCATCCGCGCTCTGTCACAGGCCAGTCGCGTGATGCACCAGCCCCACTGCAGTCGCAGGATTGGCCCGTCTGGCCTCATCACGGCCGCCACACCGGCCGATAATCCAACCGCTTCCGTCCGGCCGGGCTCCTCGACCACGTCTGCTTGCGTCCCGGCGCAGGATGGCATGGTCCGACCTCCGCTCCGGCCGATGAAGCGGTGTCTAGGAACACCAGGGACGTCTTGATAGAATCTGGAGTCGAGCATCCGGAGACCGACGATCGCGGCCACCCGCCACAGTCCAGGACGATCTCACTCGACTCGAAGTTGCGAGCCAGATCGCTCGCGGGAGAGGAAGAACACATGCCGTCATCCATCGAGTACGTTCAGACCGAGCGCGAGCGCCAGTTCCTGGAGCGCGTCGTCGACGCCCAGTACAAGCGGGAGATCATCAACGGCCTCGCCCCGTTCATCGACGAGCGAGCCCCCGCCGACATGAGCCACTTCTACAGCCGCGACGAGCTGGTGCAGCTCGGCGGCCTCAAGGGCACGCCCCGCGACGTTGAGAAGCGCATGCCCGTCAAGGTCACTCGCCATTACTTCGAGCTCGCGACCAAGAGCAAGCCAATGCAGCGCCTCGTCAAGGCCAGCCCCGACGAGACCATAGACCTGGCAGGATCCGAGGATCCCGGACACCAGATGGACTACAGCCCCGTCGAGGGCATGCTCCACAAGTACGAGATGGGACTTCTCTACACCGTCTCGACCTGCTCCGCACACTGCCGATTCTGCTACCGAGAGGAACTGATCGCGCGCAAGGAGATTGCACGACAGGACGGCACCGTCGCCAAGAAGGGGCTGGCCGAGATCCCCGCCGTCACCGAGTACATCCGAGAGTTCAACGCCAGGGTCGAGGCCAACGGCGGTCGCCACCCCGAGTCAGGACGCGAGAAACTCCGTGAGATCCTCCTCTCCGGCGGCGATCCGATGGTCCTGAACAACTCCAAGATCGCCGCATGGCTCGCCGCGCTGGCCGAGTGCGGCATCGAATCGATCCGCATCGGCACCAAGGAGATGGCGTTCTATCCCAAGCGTTTCGACGAGACCTTTCTCGCGATGCTCGACGCGTTCCACGAGACCTATCCCGAGGTCGGCCTGCACATCATGGTGCACTTCGAGCACCCCGACGAGTTCCTCATGAAGGACGACGCCGGCGAATACGTGCAGGACGAGAAGGGCTTCTACAAGTGGGTTCCGGACACCCTTGCCGCGATGCGCGGCGTCCTTGCTCGCGGCTGGATCACCGTCGAGAACCAGACCCCGATCATCCGCGACATCAACGACGATCCCGACGCGCTCCGGATCATGCAGCGAGAGATCAAACGCATCGGCGCGGACAATCACTACTTCTTCTGCGGGCGCGACATCGTCGCGTACCGGGCGTTCAACGTCCCGATCGAACGCGCGTGGCAGATCCTCAACGAGTCCCAGAAGGGCCTCTCCGGCGTGGAGGCGCACGCTCGCCTCTCCATCACGCACTACAAGGGCAAGACCGAGGTCGTGGCCGTCACCAACGAGCCGATCCCGGGCCTGCCCGGCGCCGAGAACGGCGTGCTGATCTTCAAGCTCCTTCGCAGCGTGGGCAGCGCTCCCGATCGCTGCAAGGTCTGCATCGTCGGTCGGAACCCAAAGGCGATCTGGTTCAACGACTACGAGGACCGCGTCCTGTTCGACGAAGCCGGACTCTATGACTACTCACGCGTCAAGAGCGCCACCACGCTCGCGACGCACTGAGCGGCCCATGACCACGATCAACAAGCAAGTCAAAGGGCCCGCCGAGGCCGTCGCGGATGTTCACGATGGCGCCACCGTGATGATCGGGGGCTTCGGCGAGGCGGGCAGCCCCGTCGAGCTTATCCACGCGCTCATCGATCAGGGCGCCAAGCGGCTCACCGTCATCAGCAACAACACCGGCAGCGGCGAGGTCGGCCTCGCCGCCCTGCTCAAGGCCGAACGCGTCTCCAAAGTCATCTGCTCCTTCCCGCGAACGGCAAACTCCACAGTCTTCCCCGACCTCTACCGCAGAGGCAAGGTCGAGCTCGAACTCGTCCCCCAGGGCACGCTCGCCGAGCGCATCCGCGCCGGCGGCGCGGGCATCCCCGCGTTCTACACACCGGCCGCGGTCGGCACGCCCCTGGCCGAGGGCAAGGAATCGCGCGTGCTCGAGGGCAAGGAGTACCTGCTGGAGCACTGGCTGCGCGCGGACTTCGCACTCATCAAGGGCCGGTGCGCCGACACCCACGGCAACGTCGTCTACAACAAGACGGCCCGCAACTTCGGACCGATCATGGCGATGGCCGCGAAGGTCACCATCGTGCAGGCCAACTCGGTGGTCGCCCCGGGAGGCATCGATCCGGAAGTGGTCGTCACGCCGGGAATCTTCGTCGATCGCGTCGTCGAGGTCCCCTCGCCGCAGCACGAGTCGGAGCTGGTCGCCGCCGGAGCCGTGTACCCATGACAACCGACACACGCGAGATCGGCTGGACAAGGGACGAGATGGCCCGGCGCGTCGCGATCGACATCCCCAACGGCGCCTACGTCAACCTGGGCATCGGCATCCCGGAGCTGGTCGCCAGGTTCGTGCCGCAGGGCCGCACGCTCGTCTATCACACGGAGAACGGCCTGCTCGGCATGGGGCCGTCGCCCGAGAAGGACAGGGCCGACCCCGAGCTGATCAACGCCGGCAAACGCCACGTGACCGCGCTGCCGGGAGCCGCGTACTTCCACCACGCCGACAGCTTCGCGATGATCCGTGGCGGCCACATCGACCTCAGCGTGCTCGGCGCGATGCAGGTCGCGTGCAACGGCGATCTCGCCAACTGGTCCACGGGAGAGCCGGACGCCATCCCCGCCGTCGGCGGCGCGATGGACCTTGTCGCGGGCGTCAAGTCCGTGTATGTCATCACGCAGCACTGCACCAAGAACAATGAACCCAAGCTCGTCGAACGCTGCACCTACCCGCTCACCGGCCGGAGCGTCGTCAATCGGATCTACACGGAGCTGGCGGTGATCGACGTCACGCCCGCCGGCTTTGCTCTGGTCGAGCTGTGCCCGGGCGTTGACCTTGAGTACGTTCGCAGCCGCACCGGGGCGCCGCTGCTCGCCCGATAACTCTCTTCCGACTGGACACCCCCATGAGCAGGCAAGTCGAAGTCGCCCGAGCGGTCTCAAAGAGCGCCGCACTCTATCAGCAGGCCCTTCAGGTCCTGCCCGGCGGGGTCAGCCGCAACGCCGCGCTCCACGACCCGCATCCCCTGTACGTGGACTACGGCGCGGGCTGCCGCGTGACGGACATCGAGGGCGTGACGAGGATCGACTTTGCCAACAACATGGCCTCCTTGGTCCACGGCCACGCGGACCCGGACGTGGTCCGCGCCGCGACCGAGCAGATCGGCCGAGGCACGGCGTTCAACGTGGCGACGGAGATCGAGATCCGATGCGCCGAGCACCTGCGATCGCGGAACGCCGGCTTCGAGAAGATGCGGTTCGTGAACTCCGGCACCGAGGCGGTCATGGCCGGCATCAAGGTCGCTCGCGCGTTCACCGGGCGGCCGATGGTCGCCAAGGCCGAGGGCGCTTATCACGGGGCGTACGACTGCATCGAGGTCAGCCAGGCGCCCACGCCGGCGAACTGGGGAAGCCAGGACGATCCGAGTCGCGTGCCACTGGTCAAGGGCACGCCGCAGTCCGTGATGGACGACGTCGTGGTGTTCCCGTTCAACGACACCGACCGCACGATCGCGCTCCTGGATCGCGCGAAGGACAGACTCGCCTGCGTGGTGATCGATCTCATGCCGCATCGCATCGGGCTGAACCCGGCGGACCCGGCGTACGTGTCGGCGCTGCGCGACTGGACCCGGCGCCACGGCGTGCTCCTGCTCGTCGACGAGGTCATCACGTTCCGCTCGTGCTACGGCGGGCTGCAGCAGCAGTACGGCCTTGAGCCGGACCTGACGGCGATGGGCAAGATGATCGGCGGCGGATTCCCGATCGGCGCCATCGCCGGGCGGACCGAGTTCATGGACGTGCTCAACCCGCGTTCGCCTCGGTACGTGTACCCCCACTCGGGCACGTTCTCGGCGAATCCCGTCAGCGTCGGCGCCGGGCTGGCCGCCATGGAGAAGTTCGATCGTGCGGCGGTCGATCGGCTGAACGGCCTCACGCGGCTGGCGATCACGAGGGTCGAGGAGGCGATTCTCCAGACCGGCATCGGGGCGAGCGTGACGGGAACCGGCTCGATGTTCCGCGTGCATCTGAAGCCGAGGGCACCGAGGAACTACCGCGAGGCCTATCTCTCGCCGGAAGAGAACCGGCGGCTCAAGGTGCTTCTGGATCACATGCTGGCGGAGGGCCTCATCCTGATCAACTCGTGCTCTGCGGCGCTCTCCACGCCGATGTCGGAGCGCGAGGTCGATGAGCTTGCGCGTGCTTTCCGGAGCGGCTTCCAGAAGCTCGTGTCGATGGGATGATCCTGCCTCGAACCGCGGCGCTGGTCGGCGGAATCACGGGAGCTCGAAGACCGTCGCCAGTCCCTGGCCGACGCCGACGCAGAGCGTTGCGACCCCTCGTCGGACTGCCCGCCGACGCATCTCGTGCACGAGCGTGGTGGCGATGCGTGTGCCAGTGCATCCGAGCGGGTGTCCCATGGCGATGGCGCCCCCGTTGACGTTCACGAGCGATTCGTCAAGCCCCAGTTCGCGCACGCAGGCGACGGACTGGGCGGCGAACGCCTCGTTGAGTTCGAAGAGGCCGATGTCGCTGAGCGACAGCCCGGCCCGTTGGAGGGCCTTGCGCGTCGCGGGGACCGGCCCGATGCCCATGATCGCGGGATCCACTCCCGCCGCGGCGCTCGGGCCCACGAACGCGAGGGGCACGAGTCCGAGGGACTCGGCGCGGCGTGCCTCCACGAGCAGCATGGCGGCGGCGCCGTCGTTGACGCCGGAGGAGTTTCCGGCGGTCACGGTTCCGGACTCGCCCGGGGCGACGAAGACGGGGCGGAGCCTGGCCAGCTGCTCGAGCGTGGTGTCCGGACGCGGGTGCTCGTCCACGGCCACGCGTTCGCCCTTTCGGCGCGGCAGTTCCACCGGCACCAGTTCGTCATTGAATCGACCTGCCTGATTCGCCGAGGCCCACTTCTGCTGGCTCGTGAGCGCGAAACGATCCTGGTCCTCGCGGCTCACGCCGTTGGCCCTCGCCACGTTCTCTGCGGTCTGCCCCATGGAGTAGGGGTGGTGCAGTGCCGCGAGCGCGGGGTTCACGAAGCGCCAACCGATTGTCGTGTCGGCGATCTGCTGCTCGCGATCGAAGGGCGTCTGCGACTTGCTGAGCACGAGCGGGGCGCGGCTCATCGATTCCACGCCGCCGGCGACGATGATGTCACCGTGGCCCGCTTCGATCATCCTTGCGGCAATGTTGATCGCTTCAAGTCCTGAGGCACAAAGCCGGTTGACGGTGCAACCGGGCACGCTCGCCGGAAGTCCGGCCAGGAGCGACGCCATTCGGGCGACGTTGCGGTTGTCCTCGCCCGCCTGATTCGCTGCGCCCAAGTACACATCCTCGACGAGCGCGGGGTCGATGCGGCTCCGCTCGATCAGCGTGCGGATCACGAGTGCGGCCAGATCGTCCGGTCGGACGGACGACAACGCGCCACCGTATCGACCGATGGGGGTTCGAACGGCGCACACGATCGCGGCTCGTCTTTGCATGCTCAGACTGTACGCGATGATCCGGGCGGGTGGTCGCGGGCGCGGGTGGGAGAAGCGGACGCGGGGGAGTCCGTGGCAGGCGGAGAGGAGGACTCGCCTCGGCGCACGCGCAGGGTCACGAAGGATGAGGGTGGGGAAGCGCGCGTGGAGCACCGTGGTTTCAGTTCGTGATGCTGTCGATCAGAATCGGAGGCCAGCGGCGGCCCGTCACCGCTCTGGAGAGCGGTGCCACCAGGAGAGGGAGATGGTGGCGTTTCGTCACCGCCCTGGGGAGCGGTGCCACCAGGAGAGGGAGATGGTGCCGTTTCGTCACCGCTCTGGAGAGCGGTGCCACCAGGAGAGGGAGATGGTGGCGTTTCGTCACCGCTCTGGAGAGCGGTGCCACCAGGAGAGGGAGATGGTGGCGTTTCGTCACCGCCCTGGGGAGCGGTGCCACCAGG
>JAPKGU010000125.1 GCA_026647565.1 Phycisphaerales bacterium
ATCGCGGCGCGCCGGCCATAGATCTCGCGCGCGCGCTTCTCGCCGTCCGGCCGGTCGCACAGCGCCAGCACGGCGTTGGAATGCGTGTGGTCGATGAACTTGTGCGGCAGGAAGGCGTGCAGCAGCGTCTCGACTGCTCGAGGCGAGCGAGGGAAAGATCGCCAAGACCATCGGCGACTGGATGATTCACAAGTGCTATCGGTACGACCCGGCGGCGGGCGCATACTCCCTCCAGGCCATGGCCGTGATGCGGATCGGCGGCGTCATCTCGATCTTCGCCGTCGGCGGTCTTGTGGCGGGTCTGTTCCTGAATGAGCGTGTCCGCCGCCGTAGGCGTGCGTCACGCCAGTCCGT
The DNA here is from genome assembly GCA_026647565.1 of Phycisphaerales bacterium. GTDB lineage: Bacteria > Planctomycetota > Phycisphaerae > Phycisphaerales > UBA1924 > JAHBWV01. The sequence continues at coordinate 355 of JAPKGU010000125.1, forward strand.
CTCGATCACACGTTCCACGTCCAACGCGACGATCGCTGGAGTCTCTCGATGAACGGCATCACCACCACACTCGCCGACGGGTTCTGGCACTGGCTCTGGTTCGAGGACCCGGCGAAGAACAACTCGGAAGCGGCCCGGATCGGCGACGATCTGTTCATGTACATCTTTTGGCTCTCGGTCGCGTGGTTTGTGTTCCTGATGGGGCTCACGTTCTACTTCGTGGTGAAGTACAGACGGGTCGCCGGCCGCAAGCTGACGCGAAGCCCTGCGCACCACACGCCGCTGGAGATCGCGTGGACGGTCGTGCCGACGCTCTTCCTGGTGTACATCTTCTTCAAGGGGTTCTGGGGGTACGCGGACGCGCTGGTGGCGCCGTCCCACGCCGAGGTGATCAATCTCAAGGCCCAGAAGTGGGCGTGGCGGATGACCTACCCGAACGGTGCCGAGAGCACGCTCACGAGCCGCTTCAACTACCCGGACGAGTCGGGCAGGATCGTGACCTCGGCGAACGAGGCGCCGGTCTTCGTCGTGCCCTTGGGCAAGCCGGTGCAGCTGAGAATGAGCAGCATCGACGTGATCCACTCGTTCTGGGTGCCCGATTTCCGCACCAAGTTCGATGTCTTTCCGAACCGCTACACATCCTACTGGTTTGAGGCAAAGGAGCTCGGAGATCACGTGATCTTCTGCGCCGAGTACTGCGGCGACCTGCACTCCGAGATGTACGCCATTCTCCGCGTCCTTCCCGAGCCGGAGTATCGCGCGACGATCGACAGCTGGGCGATCCCGTGGCCCGAGGGGCCCGTCGCCGTCGGCAAGGTGCTCTATAAGACCAAGGGCTGCGTTGCCTGCCACTCGGTTGATGGCTCGCCAAACACCGGTCCCACTTGGAAGGGGATTTGGGGCAAGGAGCACGAGTTCGAGGGCGGCGGCAAGGCGGTCGTCGATGCGAACTACGTCCGCGAGTCGATTCTGGTGCCCGCAACCAAGATCGTCAAGGGCTTCCCGAACCAGATGGTCTCTTACCAGGGGCAGTTGAACGATCGCGAGCTGGACGCGCTCATCGCGTACATCGAATCACTCGGAGACAACCCGCCCGCGCCCGGCACCGGCCACGGCGAGACGCCGGCGGGCGAGGGGAAGTGATCAGGAACCGATTCACCGCGACCGGTCTCGATGAGAGCCCGGGCGACAGATTGAGGCGCAGGCCATGACGACACTCCACGGCGACATCCACGGCGCACACGGCCATCACGGCGGCCACGATCACCACGATGGCAGCTATCTCGAGCGCAAGGGCGGCATGATCGCCACCATCATCGATTGGGCGACCACGATCGATCACAAGAAGATCGGCGTGATGTACCTCGTCGCCGTGCTCACGATGTTCTTCGTCGGCGGCATCGCCGCAATGCTCATCCGGTACGAGCTGATCGACCCGGTCACGATCGCGCAGGTGGATGGGGCCTCCGTGACGGAAGGCACTCGACTGGCGGCCCTCTTCGGCGACAAGGACATGTCGGTCGCAGAGGCGGACCGCATCTACAACCGCGTCATGACGCTGCACGGCGCCGTGATGGTGTTCATGTTCATCGTGCCGGGCATTCCCGCTTCACTCGGAAACTTCCTGCTGCCGCTGATGCTCGGCGCCAAGGACGTTGCCTTCCCGCGGCTGAACCTCGCTTCGTGGTATGTGTATGTGTTCGGCTCGATTTTCGGCATTCTCGCGATCGTCATGGGTGGCGTTGACACGGGCTGGACGTTCTACACGCCGTACTCGTCTTCGCACGCCGATCCGGGGCACTGGCGCGTGGTCTTTATGATCCTCGCGGCGTTCATCCTCGGATTCTCGTCGATCTTCACGGGCCTGAACTTCATCGTGACCGTGCACAAGCTGCGGGCGCCGGGCCTGGGCTGGTTCGATCTGCCTCTCTTCGTCTGGGCGATGTACTCGACCTCGGTCATCCAGGTCCTCGCGACTCCGGTGATCGGCATCACGCTGCTTCTGCTCGTCTTTGAGCGCCTGTTCCATGTCGGCATCTTCGACCCGGCGCTTGGCGGCGATCCGGTGCTCTTCCAGCACTTCTTCTGGTTCTACAGCCACCCGGTGGTCTACGTGATGATTCTGCCGGGCATGGGAATCATCTCCGAGTGCATCGCGGTCCACAGCCGCAAGCAGATCTTCGGCTACAAGGCGATCGCCTTCTCATCGCTTTCAATCGCGGCGATCTCCTTCCTGGTCTGGGGCCACCACCTGTTCACCTCCGAGGGCGAGCTTGCGGCGACGATCTTCTCGGCATTGACGTTCCTCGTCGCGATCCCGACGGCCGTCAAGGTGTTCAACTGGATCGGCACGCTCTACAAGGGCTCGATCCAGATCAACACGCCGATGCTGTACACGCTCTTCTTCCTCTTCACGTTCTCGATCGGAGGATTGACCGGCCTGCCCCTGGGCGCGCTCGCGACCGATCTCCACCTCCACGACTCGTACTTCGTGGTCGCGCACTTCCACTACGTGATGATGGGCGGCACGGTGATCGCGTTCCTCGCGGGCATCCACCACTGGTGGCCCAAGATGTTCGGACGGATGTACAACGAGCGGTGGTCGATGTTCGCCTGCGTGCTCGTGTTCATCGGATTCAACACCACGTTCTTCACGCAGTTCTTCCTGGGCACGCGCGGCATGCCCCGGCGTTACGCGTCGTACCTGCCCGAGTATCAGACCCTTCACCAGATCTCGTCGCTCGGCGCTGGCATTCTTCTGGTCGGGTTCCTCCTGCATCTGGCGCTGCTCGTCGGCTCGCTGATCGCGGGCAAGAAGGCGCCGGCGAATCCGTGGGGCGGCCTCACCTTTGAGTGGGAGGCGGACAGCCCCCCGACCACGCACAACTTCCATCACGAGCCCATCGCCAAGCACGGCCCGTACGCGTTCGACGACGTCGTGCCACCGCACTGCGATCCGAAGGACTACCCCCTCGCCGACCCGCTGCCCGAGGGCGCGAAGGCGCACTGACCGCTTCGAAGGCCAGGTTCCGAATCCAACGCCGGACATCAAGCCCGGGAGCACAGCCAGATGACCACGCTCGACATCAACCACGGCGGCGACGCGAAGGCCAACCGTCCGTACCACCAGACCTACACGCAGGCGTCGCACTTTCGCTCCAAGGACGAGGAGTTCGACGCGGTCAAGATCGGTATGTGGCTCTTCCTCGCGACCGAGGTGCTGCTCTTTGCAGGTCTCTTCGTCGGATACGCGATCTTCCGCATGATGCACCCGGAGGCGTTCGCCAACGGGTCGCATTACCTTGATTGGAAGTGGGGCTGTCTCAACACCATTGTCCTGCTCTTCTCGTCCTGGACCATCGCGACCGCCATCGGCAACGCGCAGCGCAACGAGCAGAAAGCCCTGCGCCGGAACCTGCTGATCACCATCGCATGTGCTCTTCTGTTCGTTGGAATCAAGCTCACCTTTGAGTACATGCCCAAGTGGTCCGGCTGGTTCCTCTCGATCGACCCCGCCCTCTCCCACTATGAGTCCAGCAAGACCGCCCTCGGCGGCATGCTGCACTTTGTCGAGGGATACGGCGGCAAACGTCCGGGATCCCTCTTCGACTATCCATTTGCTGAGAATCCCTACGAGCCGATGTGGTGGAGCATCTACTACTGCGCGACCGGCATCCACGCGACCCACGTGCTCATCGGGGTCGGGTTGATCAGCTGGCTCTATCTGCGGGCGCGGAAGCTCCACTTCGGTCCCGGCCATTACAACGCGGTCGAGATCGTCGGACTGTACTGGCACATCGTCGATCTGATCTGGATCTTCCTCTTCCCCCTGCTTTATCTCATCCACTGATCAAGCAAAGCTAGGCACGCACTCCTCACAGGACGCGAACCATGTCCCACGCTCACGGCTCCCATCACTCTCCCGGCGCGGTCGATCCGACCGATCCCCATGGCGATACCCACCATGAGCACGTGATCATTCCCAAGAGCACGCTGATGAACGTGCTGCTTGTGCTGCTCTTCTTCACCGTCCTGACCGTCGGTCTCTCGCGGGCCGAGGTCTGGGCCGCCGATTACTTCGACGTCGTCATCCCGCAGTGGGTGAACGTTGCGGTCGCGATGAGCATCGCCACGATCAAGGGCCTGCTCGTGCTTCTCTTCTTCATGCAGCTCAAGTACGACAACAAGCTCAACGCCATCATCTTCGCCAACTGCATTTTCGCCGTCGGCCTGTTCCTTTTCTTCTCGATGATCGACCTGGGCAATCGCGGCGTTGTGTACCCGTGGAAACAGGGCGAGATCTCGGTGGGCGGAACCGGAGGCGTCTCGCGCGGAAAGGGCGACCAGAAGGAGACCATCTCCGGAGGCGTCGTCAACTTCGCACGTGAGAAGTACCTTGCCCAGTGGGGGCCCGAGAAGTTCGCGAAGATCAAGGCCTCCGTCAAGCATGAGCACGCGCACCACGAACCCTCGAGCTCCGCGAGCAAGAGCCGCAGCGTAAAGGGTGAGACCGGAGCTCTTGCAACCACCGCGCCGGCGCACGACGATCACGGGCACGGCCACGCCGAAAGGCCCGGCACGGGCGGCGAACACGCCCCGGAGCCGGCGCCCGCGTCGGGCGGCGGCCATTGATCGGGTGACGCCTTCGCAGGAGCAGCGAGCGTGAGAGAGCGGATTGTCCAGACGCCATCACGCACGCGCGGGCTGGCCCTGCTCTGCGGCTGTGCCTCGTTGGCCCTTCTCGGAGTCTCCCTTTGGAAGATGTCCGCGCGGGTGAACGAGGCGCTCGCCGGAAAGATCCGGCACGTGTTCATGCCGCTCCTCGACCCTGAGTTCACATTCGCAGGGCGTGATGTCGTTCTGGCATACGAGCCGCCCGAGGGAGCGGGGCCGGACGGAGTCGGCACCATCGAGAACCCCGGCCACATCCGCGTGACGTACGGTGATCAAACGCTGCCGATTCTCGTCACGATTCCCCCGGATGCCTCGAAACTGAGACTGCCCCTGATCACGGCGCACCAGGATTGGATGCAGGTGCTCCGCTTCACCGAGGGGACCGCTGCGCAGCTCCAGCGTGTGAACCAGGCGATCGAGCGGGGCGAGCTTCCCGACCGACTTGTGATTGTGACTCGCATCCCTCCTCAGGGCGTCGATCCGAGCACGTGGGGACGCATTCGGCGCAAGGAATGGTCGTTCGCGTTCTACGAGTTCCTTCCTGATGGGAGCTTTCGCAAGGAGCAGCTGCGATTCCCGACGTCGAAGCGGTACCAGCCGAACGCCCCGGACGAGCTTGCCGAGGGAACCTGGCAGTTCGGCGCGGCGTTGATGGTCATGCCCAAGGGCACGGTTCCGTCGCCTCGCTTCGCGGATGACGGACTGCGGGCGATGGGGTGGACCCTGCCGGGTGCGGCGGTGGGGGCCTCGGGGGCGACGGTGTGCGCGATCGTGTTCGCCGCGGCGGGCGTGCGCAGACGCTGAGTGTGCCCGGGTTGCCACCCTGGGTTGCGGGCGCATCGCAGTCGTGCCTCTCTCGCCATTGCTTCTCTTCCTCTCTGTCCCGTTCCAAGAGAAAAGGGCCCGCCCCCTTGGGAGCGGACCCTTGAATCTCTGACCCGTTGGCGTCGTGCTCTCTTACTTGGTCGGGTCCGGCTGACGCTGCGGAGCACCGGCGTTATCCGGGGAGGCCGTGCCGGTTGCGCCCGAGGACGAGGCGCCCGCGCTGTTGTTGCGCAGGAAGATCTCGACGCGCCGGTTGGCGGGGGTGTTGCCGCTGGAGGTGTTGGGGACGGCCGGGCGGAACTCGCCCCAGCCCGCAACCTTCAGGCGGTCGGCGGGGACACCCATTCCGGCGAGCACCGCCCGAACGGAGATGGCGCGGTGGGCCGAGAGGTGCATGTTGGTCGGGTGCTTGGCTGCGGTGCCGCTGCTGATCCGCTGGGCGTCAGTGTGGCCGAGGATCTCGGCCTCGTAGTTGAGGGCGGAGGTCGAGTTCAGGATCTTGGCGAAGGCCTCGAGCGCCTCGCGAGCGTTGTCCTTGACGACGTCGGAGCCAGAATCGAACGTGAGGTCGGCATTGAAGCGGATCATGCCTCGGGCCGCGTCATAGGACATGAGGTTGGGGTACTGGGCGACCAAGGCCTGAAGCGCGGCGTCGGTGGTGGGGTCGAGGGCGATGCCGCTCAGCCCGGCGATCCGGTTGCCGAGGGCGTCGTAATCACCCTGGACCTGCTTGAGAAGGGCGTCGAGTTCGGCGTTGTTGGCCCGGAGAGAGGCCAGTGCCGCGTCGAGGTTCTGACGCTCTGTGGTGAGCATGCGATTCGTCGCTTCGAGCTCGCTGGCGCGCCGGGCAAGCTCCTCGTTCCGGTTGGCAAGCGAGACGTTGGTCTCACGAAGCTCGTCGTAGGCCTGCTGGCTGACGCAGCCGCCGAGGCCGGCGCCGGCGAGGGTGATCAGCGAAGGTGAGTCATGGTTCGATCCCTCAGGCCAGTGGCCAATCCGTGTGGTTCCGATCCGCGATGCGACCGTCGGAGCGGTCTTCATTCCTGCGAGTCCGGACAGTGCCGTGTGGATGCCGCCGGGGCGCAATGAGACCCGGAGGCGGCACGCCTGTCCGGTTCTTTCTATCGTACACCCCGGGTTTCCACCATGAATCCAGCCGCGTCGCGCGAGGACGTCCATCCCTTTGTCATCATTGCCCGTGCCGCCGCGGATGCGCGCCGGGTCTGGACCCACCGAGGGGGCCCCATCGCCCTTGTTCTTGACGAGGTGACGGGTCGGGTGCTGAGCATCACCCCGGCCTCCGAGCTGCCTCGCGAGTTCCTTCGTAGCGACGTCCCCCTCAATGTGCTTTCGGACTTCGTTCTGCTTCCCGGCCTCGTCAACGCCCACACACATCTCGACCTGACCGACGTCGGCCCCCGCCCGCACGACCCCTCCCGTGGGTTCATGCCCTGGATCGACATGGTCCGGCGCGAGCGCCCGACGGAAGCGACGGACATCGCCGCTGCGGTCCGGCGCGGGGTCTCGCTCTGCCGGGCCGGCGGGACCGCGGCCGTCGGGGACATCGCGGGCGCTCCCCGCGCGGTCCCTTCGGTCGTTCCATTCGACACGCTCGCCGCGGCCCCTCTCGCGTCCGTTTCCTACCTCGAGTTCTTCGCGATCGGAAACGGACTCCAGCGGGGCATCGACGGGATCACCGGCGCCGTGTTGTCCGCCGTCGAGAGGCAGAGCGCGCACTCCGTATCTGCCCGGTTAGGTCTCCAGCCCCACGCTCCCAACACGGTCTCTCTTTCGGGATACAGGCACGCGCTCGATCTCGCGGCCGCGCCCCGGAAGATGCCGCTCTGCACGCACCTGGCCGAATCGCCGGAAGAACGCGAGTTCATCGCCCACGCCCGGGGCCCGCAGCGCGAGCTGCTCGAAGCGCTCGGACTCTGGAACGACGCGATTGCCGGCGAAGTCGGGAGGGGATTGACGCCGATCGAGCATCTCGCCCCAATCCTGGCGACGGCTCGGAGCCAGTGGACGCCGTTCACCGCCGTTCACTGCAACGACGTCTCGGACACGGATCTCGACATCCTCTCGGGAACCGGCACCCGCGTTGTATACTGCCCGCGGTCCTCGGACTACTTCGGCGCGCCGGAGCGGCTGGGTCCGCACCGGTATCGGGAGATGCTCGCGCGGGGCATCCCCGTCGCGCTCGGGACGGACTCCATCATCAATCTGCCGGCGGTCGCCGCTGATCCCGAGTTCGGGTCGATCTCAGTTCTCGACGAGATGCGCCACCTGTATCTGCGCGACGGGACCGATGCCGCGACGCTCTTTGCGATGGGCACAGTCAACGGGGCGTGCGCGCTGGATGCCCCGCCGGGCGACTTTCAGCTCTCGCCGGGCTCGACGCCGCTTTCGATCATCGCGATCGACGTGTCCGAATCTCGAGAGGGGCCTGACGGCGCTCTCCGGTCCGAGGATCCCCGCTCATGGGTGCTCGATACCCTGTCTGGCACGGTAAACGTCTGGACGAGAAAAAATGCGGTTTGACGAGAATACGATACGCCGCCCAAGAGCGTGCTCCAAGGCGGGCGAGTTTCATTAAGCCCAGCGAGCACATGGAGTTGCGATGAGCCAGAAGTGGCGACGAAGCCAGGAGTGGGATCGAAGCCACTTTCCGACATGGGCGCAGCCCATCCGCTGGGTGCTGCACGCCTTCAGCACGATCACGCTCGCGGTCTGCCTTCTCGTGTTCGTGATGGTTTACGCGATCCTTGCGAGCGTGCCAATTGGGTTGCTGGCGCAGATCCCGACTTACGTGATGTATGGCCTGACGGCATTGCTGGCGGTCCTGGGTGTCGGCGTGGTGCTCGTGCTTGTTCCACGCGTGATGCTTCGCCGTGGGCCCCGAGGGGCGCGATTCGTCGCGGCACTCGTGGGCATCCTGGCGTCGATCGTGATCGGATGCTGGCTCTGGGCGGGGCACGCGTGGCCGGTGCTGCACTACGACCCGGCGAGCGGGCGCGGCCTGATGTTCTTCGCGGACTTCGTGAAGGAGTACAGCGCGACAACACTGCGCCGTCTGCCGGGCGTGGAGATGTCGGAGCTGGAGTTCTACTCCTGGTGGCCGCTCCGGATCGTGCTGCTGGCGTTCGTCGCGAACATGGTGACGGCGACGGTGCGGCGGATCGAGTTCAAGTTCGAGAACCTCGGCGTGCTGACGGTGCACACGGGGATCGTGGTGATCGCTCTCGGGAGCGTGTACTACACCGGGCTGAAGAAGGAGGGGGACACGATCTTGTTCGCGGGGAACCCGACGCCTGCGGGAGACACGACGGTCGGACCGCCGACTGGTGTCTTCTACGACAACACCCGCGTCGCGCTCTTTGTCGATCAGTTCAAGGGATGGGAGCAGCGTCCGCTGCGGGGTGTGCCGCGATACAACGATTACGGGCTTCGTGAGGGCGAGCGAACGCTCAAAGTGCCGGTGATCCAGCCCCGAACGGCGCTCGTCGATCACGACATCCGGTTCTCAATCGTCGGATACGCCTCGTACGCTGACCTTGAGGGTGTGCCGGGTCGGGCGAGCGATGCCGAGGCGCGGGCGGCTTCGCACGCGGGCACCGCGAACCCGATGAGAGCCATCGAGTTGCTCAGTTTCCTTCCGGACCAGCAGGGACGCGTGCCGGAAGGACCCGTGCACGTCTATCGGTTCGAGCCGCGCAAGCCCGCGTCGCGTGCGTCCGATGAGAATCTGCTGAGCGTCGAGTACACGATGGGAATGGACGAGGCGCGCTGGCGTGATCTCTGCGAGCGGGTGCCTGCCGGCGTGCGGAACGCGCTCTCGATCGATGTGCCGGGGCAGTCATTCCGTGGGGTCTTTCCTGTCGTACGCGGAGCGACCCTCAGCGTCGGGCAGACCGGATACACAATCACTGTCGAGGATCTGGCGCCCGAGCCGCCGTTCCCGATCATCACGAAGGGATACGAGGGCGCGACGAGCAGCGTGGCGATCGTCCGGGTCACGCCGCCGATTGGATCGGGTTTGGAGCCGTTCACGCGCTGGGTCTACAGCCGGTTCCCGGAGATCAGCCAGGACATGCTGGACACCGTGAACCCGCAGGGCATGCCGACGCGGCGCGACGCGGACCCCGCGATCCGAATTGGGTACATCGACGCCAACACGCTCTCGGCCAACATCGACGAGAGAGCCGACGGCTCGATGCGGGCCGTGGTGCGCCTTCCGAGCGGCGAGGTCACGGTGACGGAACGCATCGGTGAGACGCTCGACCTCGTTCCGGGGCGGATCGCGATGCGCGTCGGCGAGAAGTGGGAGCACACGGCGACGATTGAGCGGCCGGTGCCCACACCGGAGGAAGCCCGCGAGCGCCAGTTCATCGGGACCCACGATCACGCGATCCTGGGCGTGCGCGTCGCTGCGGACATGGGCGCGACATCCGAGTCACGGGAGTGGTCGACGGTCGTCTGGCTTCCGTTCACGAAGTACCTGGAGATCGCCGACGACGCCATCAAACGCGTCGAACTCCCCGACGGGCGGTCGCTCAATCTCTCGTTCGGGCGTCTCCGGCATCCACTGCCCGGATTCGAACTTTCCCTGATCGACTTCCAGATGATCGCCTATGACCATCGCGGCGCGCCCCGCGACTACCAGTCGACGGTGCTTGTGTCGCCCTCGCCCGGCCCGGGGCAGGCCCCGGAGTTCGAGGCGTTCACGCACGTGACCAAGCTGAATGCGCCGCTGATCGCGCCATTCCACTGGGATCCCGATCGCCTTTGGCTGTCGAATCTCACGGGACGGCTCGTCTCTGGTCTCAGCCCAAGGCAGTTCAAGTTCAGCCAGGCCGGGTGGGACGCGCAGATGTGGAAGCAGACGCAGCAGATGGTGGACGCCGGGCAGCTCAAGCGACCGTTCGTTCGCTACACGATTCTGGGCGTCGGCAACAACCCCGGCATCCACGTGATCGCGCTCGGCTCTGTGCTGATCGCGTTGGGCATCCCATGGGCCTTCTACATCAAGCCCCTGATTGTGCAGCGGAGAAAGCGGCGGATTCAGGAGCAGTTCAAGGCGGGAACGTACGTGAAGCCCACACTTCGTGACGAGGCGCAACAGACGAACGCGCATTCGATCGCATCGTCACAGGAGGTGACCGCATGAGATTCCCTGTCGCTCTTCGAACGCTTGCGTTGCTCGCGCTGCTTGTATTCACCGCTCGGGCGCAGACGGCGCCCGAAGGCAACGCTCATCCTCACACCCACGGCGTCTCGGAAGGGGGGGCCTCGTTCCCCAACCCGTTCGGTGACGTGCCGGTGCCTTCTCCCTTCGACACCATGCGAAAGATCGAGTTCGCGTCGAAGGTGGATCTCTCGCCGCTGCGGGGCGTGGCGGTCTTTCACAACGGGCGCGTGAAGATCCTTGACTCGCTTGCACGCGAGACCGTCGGCGAGATCGCCGGCAGGAAGCGATACTTCGACACGGTGATGGTCGAGGGAGGCAAGCCGCGGAATGAGTCGTACGACCCCCTCTTCACGTGGCTCGATCTCGTGATCGATCCCGCGTACTACCTCGATCGCCCTCTGATCCACATCAACTACCTGCCCTTGCGGCGCGAGTTCCTTGATGCCGCCTATCCCGACGATGCCGCGAAGCGCGAGCGATGGATGAAGCTCACGCGGATCACGCCGGTGATGGCGCAGCAGTTCGGTCCGTTGCTGGAGGAGAAGCACGCGTTCGAGGAGCCATACCGTCAGGCGTTCGGGCGGGCACGAGCCGCAATGGCGCTGGTCGCCGAGAGCCGCGCGAACTGGTACGTTCTTGCGCCCGACAAGCCCGACATGCCCTGGCATCACCTGTCGGAGTTGCCGGAGTCGCATCCGGCGCGTGCCGCGGGTGCGGCGTTAGGTGCCGCCTGGAGGGCTGGAGATGCGGAAGGCGTGTCGCGCGCCGCCGTGACTCTGGCCGCGGAACTGCCAAAGATCAATCCGTCGCTCTACCCGACGGGTCGCGCGAGGCTCGAGCTTTCGTACAACCGCGCCAACGCCTTCGAGTGGGGGTACTGGCTCTATCTGCTGAGCTTCGTCTCGCTGATTCTGGCCTTTGGCACGGGACGGAAGTGGCTCATCGGCGCGGGCGTGGCGACACTGCTCGGCGCGGTTGCGCTGCACGGCTACGGGTTCGTCCTGCGCTGCCTCATCGCCGAGCGATTCGCGATCCAGAACCAGTTCGAATCCATGACGGGCGTGAGTCTCTTCGCGGCCATCGTCGGGCTCGTCATCATGCTGGTGCGGAAGCAGTGGCTCTTCGGGGCTGCAGCGGGCGCCGTCGGCTTCATGGTGCTGATCACGGCAACGCAGACGGGAATCCCGGGCAGGCACATCGAACGCGAGGCCGCGATCCTGAACACGTCGGTTCTGCTCAAGTATCACGTGACAACAGTGCTCGTCTCGTACGGGCTGATCGCCCTGGGATGCGTGATCTCGTGCTTCTACCTTGGCGTGCACTACTCGCGAGCGATGGCCAGGGGCCGGGTCGAGGGCGAGCTTGCGACGGTGGCCGCGGTCGCGCTGAATGAACCGCGAGAGGGTGGCGCTGCGGATCGCACGCTGAAGGACCTGGACACGGCCCAGATGACGGTGCTGCAGCTGGCGTTCTGGACGCTTGGCGTCGGCATCCTGCTCGGGGGATGGTGGGCGGATCATTCCTGGGGGCGGTGGTGGGCCTTCGATCCGAAGGAGACATGGGCGCTCGTCACATGGATCATCTATCTCATCGTGATCCACCTGCGATTCACAACGGGAAGGAACCGTGCCCTGGTGACCGCGTGGCTCTCGGTCGTCGGCTTCGTCGTGATGCTCTGGACGTACTTCGGGGTGAATCTCCTTCTGCCCGGACTGCACGCGTACGCGTGAATGCGCCGTTGCAGGACTCGGCCGGTCCGTACACTTGATGCATGTCCTTCAACGAACGACTGGCTGAACGATTCGAGCGCGTCGCGAAGATCCTTGAGCTCCTCGGGGAGGACAAGTTCCGGGTGAATGCGCACGCTCGCGCCGCGAGGACGGTCGAAGCCCAGCCGATCGACCTCTCCACCATTGCAGGAGATCGGAAGGCGTTGACCGCGATCGACGGGATCGGTCCGAAGATCGCGGACAAGATCGCCGAGTATGCCTCGAGTGGAAGGATCGCGGAGCTTGCCGAGCTTGAGGAGCGGGTGCCGCCGGGCCTGCTCCGGATCATGGAGATCCCGGGTCTTGGGCCGAAGACGGTCGCGATGATTTGGAAGCAGGCGAAGGTTGAGACCCTGGATGACCTGAAGCGGATCATCGATGACGGGACGATCCTGACGCTGCCTCGCATGGGCGAGAAGAGCGTCGAGAAGATCCGGAAGTCGATGGCGTTCGTGGCTGAAGGCACCAGGCGCCTCGAACTCGGGATCGCGATGCCGTTGGCGGAGCTGATCGTTGCCGAGGCGCTGAGGTGGCCCGGCGTGGAGCGAGCCGCGTTCGCGGGGTCGCTACGCCGAGGGAAGGAGACGATCGGCGACATCGACATTCTGGTGGCGACGAGCGACATGGCGGGGGCGAGCGAGCGGTTCACGAAGCTGCCCGGCGTGATGCAGATCCTGTCGAGTGGCGAGGGGAAGTCCTCTGTGCGGATGCGAGCATCCGCCGACCTTGGCAGGTGGGCCGCCGATGCCGCGGGGCCGACCGTTCAGGTCGATCTCAGAGTGATCCCCCTGGATCGCTGGGGCGCCGCGATGATGTACTTCACGGGTTCGAAGGAGCACAACATCCGGCTGCGCGAGCGGGCTCTCAAGCGGGGGATGACGCTGACGGAATGGGGGTTGTTCCCGAACGACGACGATCCGACGCCGCCCCACAAGCGCGGCATAAGGCCGATCGCGTCGAAGACCGAAGAGGAAGTGTTCGCGGCCTTGGAGCTGGCGGAGGTTCCCCCGGAGATTCGCGAGGACCGTGGCGAGATCGCGCTTGCAGAGGCGGAGTTCGCTAGGGACAAAGAGCGTGCGATCCCGCGTCTGATCGAAGTGGGGGACATCAAGGCCGAGCTGCACGCGCACACCACGGCGTCGGACGGCAAGCTGTCGATCGTGCAACTCGCCGGCGAGGCCAAGCGCCGCGGGTTCCACACCATCACGGTGACGGACCACTCGAAGTCGTCGGCGGTGGCGGGGGGGCTGTCGCCCGAGCGGCTTGTTGAGCACATCAACGCGATCCATAGCGCTCGGAAGGACGTGAAGGGAATCGCGATCCTCGCCGGATCGGAGGTGGACATCCTCGCGGATGGATCCCTGGACTATGAGGACGAGCTGCTCGCGAAGCTCGATGTGGTGGTCGCAAGCCCTCACGCGTCCCTTTCGCAGGACCCGGACACCGCGACCAGGCGACTGGTGCGCGCGATCGAGCATCCGATGGTGCACATCCTCGGCCATCCGACGGGGCGGCTGCTGAATCGCAGGCCGGGGCTTGAGCCGAACATGCAGACGATCTTCCGGGCCGCCAGGGAGCACAATGTCGCTCTGGAGATCAACGCCCACTGGCTCCGACTTGACCTGCGGGACATTCACGTCAGGGGGGCGGTGGAGGCGGGGTGCCTGATCGCGATCGACTGCGACGTCCACGACCCTTCGGATTTCGACAACCTCCGCTACGGGGTGGTGACCGCCAGGCGGGGGTGGGCGACGCCCGAGGTGTGCGTGAACGCGTGGGACGCGCCCAGGCTGCAGGGGTGGCTGAAGGGGAAGCGGTAGCATCCGCTTCACGGCCCGTTGCCTAGACTCGACACATGTTCGAGCGACTGAGCGAGAGTTTCCAGGGCCTTTACAAGCGTCTTTCCGGTCAGGACAAGATCACGGAGTCCAACGTCCGCGAGGCGATGGGCGACGTGCGCAAGGCCCTGCTCGAGGCGGACGTCAGCGTCGAGGCCGTTGACGCCTTCACGACCAAGGTGCTCGATGAAGCGGTCGGCACCCAGGTGACCAAGTCCCTCGCCCCCGGCGAGGAGATGATCGGCATTGTCCACAAGCATCTGGTCTCGTTCCTCGGAGGCACGCCCGGCGCCAAGCCCGTTGCTCCCGGTGAGAGCAGCGACCCAATCATGCGCATTTCGCCCGGCCCGGCGGTTGTCATGTTGTGCGGGCTCCAGGGCTCGGGCAAGACGACCACAGCGGGCAAGCTCGCCGGGTATCTCAAGAAGCGAGGTCGCAGCGTCATGCTCGTCGCGGCAGACCTGCAGCGTCCCGCGGCGGTGGACCAACTCGAGATTGTCGCCAAGCAGGTTGAGACCGAGCTTCCGGGTGGCTCACAGGTCCACTTCTACGCAGAGCCCGACAAGTGTGCCGAGTACGGCAGGGCTGTCGGCGTCGCAGTGCAGATCTGCCAGCGGGCGATCCAGCAGGCGCGGAAACTCGGCGTGGATACGGTGATCCTCGACACCGCCGGACGCTTGCACGTCAACGACGAACTCATGGGCGAGCTGGCGCAGGTCTCGAGGGCAACCCAGCCCCACCACATCTTTCTTGTGGTGGATTCCATGTCCGGCCAGGACGCGCTCGTCTCCGCGAGGGCGTTCCACGCGAGACTGCCGGTCGATGGCATCGTCCTCACGAAGTTCGACTCGGACTCGCGTGGCGGTGCCGCGATCAGCGTCAAGCACGTGACCGGCGCTTCGATCAAGCTCGTCGGAACCGGTGAGAAGCTCGACGCGATCGAGGAGTTCCACGCCGACCGCATGGCCGGGCGCATCCTCGGCATGGGCGACGTCGTCTCGCTGGTCGAGAAGGCACAGCAGGAGGTCTCGCAGGAAGACGCCGAGCGGCTGTCAGAGAAGATGGCCCGCGGCGAGATGTCGATGGACGACTTCCTGAAGCAGCTGCGCACGCTGCGGCGGATGGGTCCGCTGAAGCAGTTGATGGGATTGATCCCCGGTGCCGGTCAGATGATGAAGAACATCGACGTGGACGAGTCGCGGCTCGATCGAATCGAGGCGATCGTCTGCTCCATGACCAAGCACGAGCGAAACGATCCCTCGGTTCTGAACAACTCCAGACGCAATCGCATCGCGCGCGGATCGGGCGTTCAGGTGCACGAGGTCTCCGAGGTCGTCAAGCAGTTCGAGGGAATCAACCGGCTCACGAAGCAGATGGCCGCGCTCACGCCAGGCGCCAAGGCACAGGCCGTTCGCCAGATCGGGCGAGCGGGCGCCGGAGACATGGCCGCACTGCAGTCGCTGCCGGGCATGCGGCGCGGCACGACCCACACGCCGAGCGTGAAGAGCAAGTTCAAGAAGCGGAAGTGAGGGCGGAGGCACGAAGGCACAGAGGCGGGTTACAGCGCCTATCAGAATGGCGTTGCGTTTGCGTTGAGCATGGCTTGATCAGCTTCCGAAGCCCGGTTGTGCGGCGTGGGTCCTTTTCGGCCGACGGGGCAGTCGGGGGATCCAACGGGCCATATGACCGCGCATCCCCTGCGGGCGGGAGCGAGTCTATACGGGAAGGAGGTGGCAGGGACTTCGTCGATTATGGCGAACGTAGACCACAGAGCTGCGGCTCAACGCCACCTTGAAACGATTCAAAGTGATTAGGCGATGATGGTTACGATGAATCGCTCGAGACCCAGCGATCTGCACCGCGCACTTTCCGGGTATTTGCTCGCGTAAACTTTCTCAAATCTCGCGCGCCTGCGCACGGATTCAAGGTCTAACTGAAAATGATGCCGGAGTTCAGTGCTGTTGTGTGCGAAGGGTGCCGTGGACAACGTGTTCAGGGCTTCTACGAACGGAGAATCGGACTCCAGGCAACGATGCGAGGAGGACATGCCGAGAGTCGAGCAGCTGCGATCGTGATCTTGTCGTGCTTTGCGCATTTGGCGGCCGCCCAGCCGAGTGGCGGCAGCCCGGGAGGGCCCGTCTACCAGTGCTCACACGACCCATACTCCGATGCGAGGTTCCACTTCGCGGAGCGCTGCGTGGAGTTTGTCTCGAATCGAATCTTCGGTTGGTACGACACCTCGCTCTCGTACGATCTCCGGCTTGATGCCCCGATGGACCCGAACCTTGGAACTGCAACTGGAGCGAACGCGACGGGACAGGCGTTCACTATCTACACCCACATGCTGGTATACCCCGCGCACACGAACGTGCCCGCCGGGTGCACTATCGGGCACTGGAGTGGTTCGATAGCGGGGCCGCTTGGCTCGTACCCATGCTCGGGATTCCTCATCGAAGGTCCCGAGGAGACCAAGATCATTCCTTTCGTCGCTCTGGTCGACGAGGCACTTGGCTGGGACGTTCATTGGACGATGCTCGACAATTCTCTTCGTGCGACATGCGCAATGGACGCGCTGGCAAGAGGACAGCTTGAGCAGAATATCATCAATGCAAATGCGTGCCAGGATACGCGAGCCGCTCAGTACGGCGGTGTCGTGCTTGGTTGTGGCGTGGGGATGTTGATTACTTGTGGGCCGACAGCGGGTATCGGGTGCATCGCCGGACTCGGCTGCATGGGCGTTGCGCTGATCGGCGCCATGGTGCATGACGTCAGCTACTTCAATGAGTGGGACAGGTCGCTGGCGTGCCTGTGTGCCGAGTCTGCATGGCGTGCCGAGAATCCCGGGCAGACTCTGCCAACGACGTGTGGCACCTTCACCTGCCCGCCGTTCCAGCTTTTCGGTTTCTGATCCAACCGGTGGTGCGCGATGCTCAGTATCCAGTACACTTCGGCTCCAGCGGGAATCATGGCGAGTGTCTACATTATCGCCGCGATCTTTGTGGTCGCGCGAGGTATCATGTATACAAGGGTATCGAGAAGGCGCGGCAGGTTCAGGCCGACAGCACAGGAACTGAAGTACGCAGGCTTGGCTCTGCTGGCCCTTCTCTTGCTTGCGGCGATCGCCTCTCGCTGATCTCCCTCAGTCTGTGTGGTACAAGCAAGGCGCATTGCCTATCGAGGATCCAATCAGTCTTCAAGAATGAAGCAGGATGGAT
>JAPKGU010000126.1 GCA_026647565.1 Phycisphaerales bacterium
CTGGTGGAGGTTGACCCGCTATCCCCAACTCGGGTAACGCTGAAGTAGAAGAGGGTATCGATTGTACCTGGTGGAGGTTGACCCGCTATCCCCAACGGCGCGGCCGAGGTCGAGGCCAAGCCGTCCATTGTACACCACGAACTGCGGCTTGGTCGCAACCCTGCCCTCCCGATCATCCTGGCGCGTCTCGACCGTTCCGCCGCCGGCAAAGCCGAGCGCAGCGTGGGGCAGTCGTACCTGTGCCGCGTCCACGACCCGCACGCGACCGCCCCGGATCTCATCGCCCGGGTCTGCGTAGGAGCGCATGCGCACGGCGTATCGCTCCGGCCCGATCTCAAAGTGCCACGCCGCCTCTGTCTGAGCCAGGAGCGCCGTCACGCGCACGCGCGACTCGTCCACGACCTCGCACACCGAGTCCCCTTCCTTGGTGTAGGCGCCGACGAGCTGCGCCGGATCCGTGCCGACGATGGTCCCGTCGTGCGGGGCGCGAACGACCAGGCGCGAGAGCCGGTCCTCGATGAACGCGATCTGGGCCTCCACCGCGCGCACCTTCTCGCGTGCGACGAGCGCGACGCCGGGGTCCTCGGCCGTGGCGCTCCGTTCCTTGGCGACCGCCTCGACCAGCGCGGCGCGGGCCGCGACGAGCGCCTGGGCAAGCTCGGGGCTTGCGCACGTCAGGATGGGATCTCCCGCGCGGACCCGATCCCCCGATCGCACGTGCGCGCTCTCGACGATGCCGTCGACGCCGATGAACACGCCGGAGCGCGCCACGCTCTCGACGATGCCGGTCGCTCGCCGGTGGTCCGGGGCCGGGATCGCGCCGATCGCCAGCAGCCCCGCGACGAACAGCCCGAGCGTCGTCGCCACGGCGCGGAAACGATGCTCGGCGAGCGGGGGATGCGTCGCCAGCCAGTGCGACAGCTTGCCCAGCGGCATCAGGAACCACATCGCGCCCGTCCAGATCGCGAGCACCAGCCCGATCGCGAACAGCTTGCCCATCACGTACAGCGTGATCGAGAAGAACAGGAAGACGCGATACGCGGTCGCCAGCACGCCGTAGGCGAGCAGGATGCGGCGCTCGCCCGGCTGCGTCGAGGGCGGGATCGCGTCCTTCAGGCGATAGATGTGCTTCTGGCAGAGGTGCGTGAGCATCCCCGTCGATCGCTGCATGAGGTTCGGAACCTCGAGCAGGTCGCTCAGGATGTAGTACCCGTCGAACCTCATGAGCGGGTTGGCGTTGAAGAGCACCGTCGAGACGCCCGCCGTCAGCATCGCGTTGTACGCGATCTGGTGGAGCAGGTCCCCCTCGGGGGTCGCGAGCCACACGTGCGCCGCCGCCGCAGCGACCGTGAGCTCGAAGATCATTCCCCCCGCGCCGACGGCCATGCGTCGCCACTTGCTCGCAAAGGCCCAGCACGCCGAGGCGTCGACGTACGGCGCGGGCACCAGCACGAGCATCATCGCTCCGAACTCCGGAACCTGCCCCCCGAAACGCTTGCAGATCACGCCGTGGCCGGCCTCGTGGATCGCCTTGGTCACGATGAACACCACCGCCATCCAGCCCCAGTTGGCCGGCGCGATCGCGTCATCCACGCCGCGACGCAGCGCGTCCCACTCAGGCAGCAGGCGGTACGCCGCGAAGGCCACGAACGCCATCCAGGCGAAGAACCCCCACCTGTTCAGGAGCGGCCGCAGGATCGGCTCGATCCGCGACAGGATCCCGTCCGGGTTGAAGAGGCGGACCTTGAAGTACATCAGGCCGATGGCCTGCGACATCGCCTTCTTCTTGAAGCGATCGCGTCCGCGCCGGAGCAACTGCTCGGTCTCGGGCGTTGTATCGACGGCCAGGAGATTGGCCCCGTAGAGCTGCGAGATGAGCGTGATGATCTCGTTCTGGGTCGGGGCCGCGTCCCCGTGCTCTCCAAGCGAGATCTTCCACGCCTCTTCAACGGTTCGGGCGCCGTCGAGCAGCGACACGAAGCCGTACGCGATCGGCGTGAGGCGATAGAACTGGTTCGTCGCGGGGTCCTGCACCACATGCCAGCGCCGGCCGCGATAGTGCTGGCGCGTGATCTGCGTGTGCGGGCGCAGGCGCGGCCGCATGGCGCGCACACGGTGCCAGAAGGGGGAGAAGGTTGGCCTTTCACTCATGCTCAGGCTCGAAGAGGGGGCGCAAGAAAGGTTGAGGCAACGAGGCAACAGGCACAAGGGCACGGAGATTCATGGTCTTGCACTCCGCTCGACGCCGCGGATCGAGCCATGAAGCACCCGATCTGTCTCAGCCAACATGGCCGCCAGTTCCTCGTCATCGATGAGGTATCCCGGCGACACAGAAATCTCGAACTGTGTGCGAAGCTCGTAGAGTGAACCGCGAGCAACGCAGAGGAATCGCACATAATCCTGCGTGCTCTCGCGTCCGTACCCCTCGGCGATACTCGAAGGAATCGATACAGCGCTGCGTCTTATCTGCGACCGCAGGCCAAACCTCTCGGAGTCGGGCATCGACTCGGTCGCCCGATAGGCGGAAAGAACGAGCGACATCGCTTGCTGCCAAGCGATCAGATCCCGATACGTGCTGATGCGACCATCGCTCATTCGGACTTTCCCAAGTGCACGCGCCTCAATGTCCTGACTCCGTGCCTGAGTGCCTTTGTGCCTCCGTGCCTTTCCCCTCACCACCACAACCAGATCCTCAGCGTGTCACGGATGCGGCGCGTGCCGATCCAGATCAGGGAGTGCTCGCCCGCGTCGAACTTCGCGAAGCCCTCCATGCCCGGTCGCATCCAGCCGGTCGGGGACGCGAGCTTGGCGCGGACCTCGAACGCGTTCTTGCCCTCCTCCGCCTCGGAGAGCGGGACAATCCGCTCGACCGTAAACGCGTGACGCTGCGCGGGGTACGCCCGCGTGGCGACGCTGCCGCTCCCGCCGGCCTCGACGAGCGAGATGTCCCGGTCGCCGACCTTCGCAACGACCAGCATGTCCTCGAGCGGCGCGATCTGGAACAGCGGGTCGCCGAGCTTGACCGAGGCGCCGACGCGCTCGCGCAGGTCACCCGCGATGATGGTGCCGCCGATCGGGGCCTTCAACTCGGCTCTCTCGATCCTGGACTGGAGGAGGTCGAGCTCTGCGCGGGCCTGCTGGGCCTTGGCGCGGGACTGCTGCGCATCGGCGAGCTTCCCGCTCGCAAGCGCCGAGTCCGCCTCCTTCTCGGCCCGGATGATCTCGCCGGTGGCGTTGATCGCCTGCAGACGCAGCTCGCTCGTGTCCATCGTCGCCAGGACCTGGCCCGCCTCGACCCGCGATCCCGGCTCAATGCCCGGTGAGAGCGACCAGACGATCCCGTCGAACGGCGCGCTCACGACACGGCGCTCGCGCGGGCGGAGCTCCGCGGGCGCCTCCACCCGATACGGCACCTTCACCAGCGTCAGCACCAGCGCGAGCGCGACCGCGAAGACGCCCACGAGCTTCCACACCGTGTGCGTCGGCCCAACGAGCCACGCGCCGGCCTTGAGCGCGTCGTCCCAGGCCCGCAGGGGCAGGATGCGATCGTCGCTCCGCCGGATCCGAAGGACCGGCGCCACGAGGTCCAGCACCGCCTGCACGATCTCGATCATCTGCGGGTCGACGCCGGTCGACGCCTGCCCCGTCGAAGAAGCGCCGAACTCCGCCGTGACGACGCCGATCACCCGCTCCTCGACACGCAGGGGGATCGAAAGGACTCGCGCCGACGCGTTCCCCGCCGCCATCTCGCGGTGCGCGTGGGTGATCGCCGTCGCGAGCACGACGTCCGCGCCCGCACCGGACTCGGGCGCCGGGGGAAACAGCACCGGCTGCTCCTGGTCGAAGCACTCGTTCATCGCCCCTTCGAGCTTCTGGATCATCGCCATCCGACGATCGATGTGCTCCGTGTCGCTGATCGCGATCGCATGGACGGTCTGCCCCTCCCCCCGCCTCCCGACGCCCCTGGCCCAGCCGATCGACACGCGTTCGGCCTGCAGCTGACGCACAAGGTCGTTGGCCAGCTGGAGCACCGCGCCCTTGAAGCTCGTTGCCGCGTTGATCGCCGCGATCAATCGCGCCGCAAGATCCAGCGCGGCACTCGAGACCCGCAGACGCTTGAGCTGCTGCCCCGTGCGATGCCCGTGCGCGTACCCGGCGACCAGCTCGACGATCGCCAGCGTGGTCTGGAGCGCCGGCTTCGATCGCCCCTCCACTAGCATCGACACCGCGTACACCATTGGAGACGCCGGTTCGCCGGGGCGCGAGGCGCTCTGGCCGACACTCACCGGCGTCGCGATGATGTTGCCCCCGGAACCGGCGCCGCCGTCGTAGAACATCTCGTCGCGATCGAAGCCGAATGCCTGCGGCAGCCCGCTCTCGATCGCCCGGCGCGCCGCCGACGCCATGTCGCCGGGGTGCGTGACCTGGCCCGCGGGGTCCTCCGGCGCCGACGCGCCGGGCTGCATGTTCTGAGGCGGCCACACCAGCAAGGGCCGCGGCGCTGCGCCCGCCGCGTCCTCACCCTCGACCGCTTCTGCACTTCTGGGCATGGCATAGAGCACCGCCTGACGCGCGCCCGAGACATGGCCCAGCACGCCGACCATGCGCATGAGAAACGCCTTGTCGTCGGGCGCCTGCGCCGTCAGTTCCGCGATGACGCGCTGCCAGGCGGGCGACTTGAGGCCACTCAGATCGATCATTCGGCCCCTCCCGTCGCGTCCCCAGCCGCGGCCCGCTGGCGCTCGTCCACCACGCGATCCTTCCACGCGCCCTCGGGCTCGGTGAACCGGACGTACGCCGTCACGCCCGCGAGAATGCGCGATGGATTCGGCACCTCCACGCGGATGCGCCGCGTGGCGCTGCGCGAGTCCGCGACGGCGCTCACCTCGGTCACCGTTCCGACCAGCACCCGAGGCCGGCCCGGCAGGTCCAGGAGCACCCAGGCCGGTTGGCCGACGGACACGTCCATGCGGCCGATGGTCTCGTCGGCCAGCGTCAGCTCCGTCGGTGCCGCCACGTCGATCTCCAGCGGATCGATGTCCACCACGCGCAGCACGTTGTCGCTGTCGGACAGACTCGTCCCGATATCGACGAAGATCGTGTCCACCGTGCCGTCGAAGGGGGCTCGAATCCGGTAGCGGTCGACCCGGGCCTCGACGCGCGCGACCTGAACCCGCTCCTGCTCCTGGTTGAACTTCGCGGTCTCGTGGTCGATCTTCGCCGCTTCGAGCGACAGACGCGCCCGCTCAAGCTCCTGCGCCGACCCGCCCCCTTCGCGCTCGAGATTCAGCAGTTGGTCGTACTCGAACCTCTGGAGCTCGACCGCCTTCTGCGCACGATCTACCGGCAGCTTGGAGTCGGCACGGAGGATCTGCGATTCCAGAAGCGCGCTCTCCTCGGCGTCGTCGCCGCGGGCCAGAAGGTCGCCTCTCTTTACGACGTCGCCACCCTTCACAAGCAGTTCGCGCAGCGTCGTCGGCAACGCAAAGCCCATGATCGCGTCCTGCGACGGACGCGTGAACGCCTTCTCGCCCCCGAACGTCGCCGCGTCCGCTCGCTCCTGGAGCGGCTGCGACCGCGGCGCCTGCGCCGCCAGGCCCAGAGCCAATCCGCACAACGCCACAGCACTCGCGATCCGCTTCACCTTGACCCCCGCTCTCGGCTCAGACCGATCAAAGGGATGGCACACTCAGGAAAGGATGATGAGACGGGCACGCACCCGTCGCTCCGCGTACGCCTCCACACCCTGGGCCTCGGGGTTCTTCCCGGTCCAAAGAGAGCAGGCGATGGCACCACCTTCGTCGGCGGTGCCAAACATGCACCGATCAGGAATCGCCCCCATCGGCGGCGTGCCGGTCCATCTTGGCTACGCAGTCCTATCGTACCGGTTCCGGCAACGCCCGGAAAGGAGTCCGACGTGAGCGCAACCTCCGCCCCGACAGTCCGCCCGAGCACCGGCAACACCTCCACCCTCGCCGTCTCCGGCGGCACACCCGTCTCCAAGTCCCCGATTCCGTTCATGTCCACGGCCCTGACCCCCGCCGACATCGAGGCCGCGAGCGCCGTCCTCAAGTCCGGCATGCTCCGGGCCGCCAAGAAGTGCGAGGAACTCGAAACCCGGTTCGCCCAGGCCTCCGGCGCCAAGCACATGATGACCTGCGCCAACGGCACTTGCGCCCTCCAGCTCGCGTACGAGCCCCTCTTCCAGCCCGGTGACGAGATCCTCGTTCCCGCGTGGTCCTACATCGCGACCGTCTCCATGGTCGTCGCCCGGGGATGCACCCCCGTCTTCGTCGATGCCATCCCCGAGACGTTCCAGATCGATATGAAGGACGCCGCGAAGAAGGTCACATCCAAGACCCGCGGCATCGCGGCGACGCACCTGTATGGATGCCCCGTCGACATCGACGCGGTGCAGGCCCTCGCCCAGAAGCACAACCTCAAGGTCGTCTACGACGCCGCCCAGTCGCACCTCGCCACCTATAAGGGCAATGGGATCGGCGCGTTCGGCGATGCGGTGACGTACTCCTTTTACGCGACGAAGAACCTCGGCACGGGCGAGGGCGGCAGCATCTCCTGCAACGACGATGCGCTCGCCAAGAGCATCAAGCTCCTCCGCTCGCACGGCGAGACCGACAAGTACCTGCACGAGCACATCGGGTACAACTACCGGATGAACGACATCACGGGCGCGATCGGCTGCTCCCGCCTTGATCGTCTCCCCGACCAGACGAAGACGCGCCAGAAGAACGCCGCGAAGTACGACGCGATCATCAACGCGATCCCGGGGCTGACGCCTCCGGCGACGACGCCCGGCGCCGAGGCGGTGTACCACCTTTACGTCGTGAAGATGGACACCACGAAGTTCCGCGTGTCACGCGACGAGTTCTGCAAGGCGCTGATGGCCGAGGGCGTGCCGACCGCGGTCCACTACCCGCGCTCGCTCCCGAAGCAGCCGGCGCTCGCGAAGTGGAACACGAACGACTGCCCCGTGGCGGACAAGCTCTCGTCCCAGGTCTTCGCGCTGCCGATGCACCACGACCTCACCGACGAGCACTTCCGGATTCTCGGCGAGGCGCTGAACAAGGTGGCGGCAGCGTATCGGGCGTGATCCGGCGAATGTGATCGTCGAGCGTCAGCGTTGATGCGTCATGCCCGCGCCTCGATGCGGCTCTCTTTCCCGCACTCCGGGCACACCGGCGTCGGCAGCCCGGCCATGTCGTAGCCACAGTGGAAGCAGTCACCGGTCCGCAGACGACGCAACTCTTCGTTGCTCGCGCCCATCAGCCCGACACGCACGCCCGCCTTCTTGAGCAGACGGCTGACTCGTCCGCTCGATGACGCGCAGTCGAAGAAGCAGACGATCGCCACGGCGCTCACGGCCGCAATAGCGCCGAACGTGGGGAGCACAAGCCCCGCGACCAGCACGAGAACGACCGCCGTCACGAAGATCGAGAACCATCCTGTGCGGAGATGCGACTGAAGTCTGAAGTTCACGACTTCCGCCGCGAACGCGGCGAGGATCATCGCGCCGACGGTGATGCCGGTCACGGCGGGCCACGATCCGCTGCATGTGGCGAAGCACACAAGCAACGCGACGAGGATGATGACGGCCAGATACTGAAGAACACTCTGGAGGCGTGCCGCCGCGATCACCCGCGCCGCCTCGACCTCACGATCCGAGGGTCCAGCCGGCTCGCGAGGCCGCCCTGTTCCGGCATGGAAGTTGGTCTCAGGCTGCACGATGCCGATCCCGTGTTAGTCAAACGACTCTCGATACGCCGCAACCGTGCGTGCGGGTGCGAGATCGCGCCGCTCCCCTCTCAGATCCACCCCATCTGCTGCGCCAGAACCACCAGCCCGATCACCGCCACAACCCGCACCCCGTACAGGATGATCGCCGCGATCACCGCCTCGTTGAACTCCATCTCGAACGTCTCCATCAGCATCCCGAAGAAGACGAACAGCGGCACCGCCCACCACAGAATCGGGATCGGAACCGCCGTCATCACGACCTTCGCGACCCCCGCCACCGCGTACACCCCGCCCAGCTTCAGCGCGCCGATCCAGAGCGGCTCATCGAACCCGATCACCCACAGCGAGATCAGGAAAAAACCCACGATCCCCAGAGGCAGCGTCACGAGGAACCCCAGCACCTCCATCACCCCCGACGCCATGCTCGAGTCCGCGATCCACGCGCCGACGAACATGATCGGCAGCCCGATCGCCATGTAGATAAGCGGCTTCCGGATCTCGTCCCGCGCCACCTGCTTTGACATCTCCCGGTCGTACTCGCGGCTCCCCTTCTTCAGGTTCACCGTCCCGCACTCCGGGCACCGCACCGTGGGCGCGCCCGCCATGTCGTACCCGCACTTGATGCACTTCTTCACACCGAGCGAGGTGCTCCCCGCGCCGATGTTCCGCCCCGTCATCAGGTTCAGCCCGCAGCGCACGCACACCACCGCGCCCGTGCCCAGCACCGCCGCGCACCCCGGGCACTGCCGAACCCCGTCGCGCTCCACCACGCGCACCTTCGGTTCCGGGATCACCGGCTCGGGCGCTCGCTCGGCCTTCCATCCCTCCTCCGCCAGGGGAACCGTGTCGCTGACCTCGTAGTAGTCGATGTCGCCCGAGAGCAGATCCGCGGGCGCGTCCAGATCCTCCGGCGTCACCGCGTTCTTCTGCTCACGCGCCGCCTTCTCACATGCGGCGCAGAAGTACCGCCCCTTGGAGTCGCGCGTGCGGGGCTTCCCGCTGACGTCCACGCCGCACCTGAAGCACAGCTTCCGCACCCCGGCCTGTCCCTGATCCGCGCCCTCGGCCATGCAGCACCCTCCCGATGGGGATCCACCGAGAGTGTACCGAACCGCGCTCGCTCCTCGTCACCCCCCGCGCACCGTGGTCCGCAGCACGCGCGTGCCCTCGGCCCCGACGAACCGGGCCCCGGCGCACAGCTTCGCCGGCACCAGCACCGTCTCGCCCGTCCGCAGCGGCACGCCCTCGAACCCCTCGCCGATCAGGCGTCCGGAGCCCGCGACCACCATCAGCACCTGCGGACGGAGCGGCTCACCCGGCGTTCCCAGCGCGTGCTCGCCCGCTGCCGCGAACTCGTCGACGTCGAAGTACCCCGTCGTGACGTGGCGGCAGCGCGACTCTTCCGGCGCCAGACGCGTCGCGTCCCGCGCCCGTTCGAACTGGATGCACGCCATCGACTGCTCGACGTGCAGCTCCCGCCCCTTCCGCCCGAGTTCCTTCGCCCAGTCGTAGACCCGGAAGGTCGTGTCGCTGGGCGTCTGCACCTCGGCGACGAGCACCCCACCACCGAGCGCGTGCACCGTGCCGCTCGGCAGGTTGTGGCACTCGCCCGCGACAGCCGGCACCGAGTCCAGGAGCGCGACCACGCCCTCGCCCTGGCCCCGCCCGAGCGCCCGCGCAAAGTCCTCGCGCGTCACGCCCGGCTTCACGCCCTTGAAGATCACGCTCCCGGGCGAGGCCTCGAGGATGTACCAGCACTCGGTCTTCAGGTGCGCGTCGGGGTGCGACTTGCAGTACGCGATGCTCGGATGCACCTGCACGGAGAGATGCTCGCGGGCGTCGAGGTACTTGACGAGAAGGGGAAATCCTCCGGTGGCCGTGGCTTCCACGCAGGACGCCGCCATTGCCGCAGCACCCACTTCCACCCAGGAAGCGGTCTCGTCTGTTGACCAGTCTCCTGTCATGCCTGAACCGGCGCCTGTTTCTCCGCTTGGGTATGCGGGCATCACCGCCCTGATCGGCATCGCCGCGGGCATGTTGCTGTCTCCCTGGCTGGAGCGCGGATACCGCCTTGTCTTGAAGAGATCGGCTGAGGTGCGCCATGACTCAAAATAAATTCAACCGACGCGATTTCATCAAACTTTCCGCGGTCGGGCTGGCTGCCGCCGCCGGAGCGAGACTCATCGAGGAAGTACAAGCCTCGGGAGGCGAAAAAGGGAAGCACCAGTGGGTAATGGTCATCGACCAGTCCAAATGCACCGGATGCGAACAATGCAGCCTGGCATGCAACGCCAATAACGACATCAACCCGGCGATGAGATGGAACAAAGTTCTGAAAGACGGCACGGTGAAGGGGAACCAGGTGTATGTGCCACGCCCCTGTATGCAGTGCGAAAATGCGCCCTGCGTCGAAGTCTGCCCGGTGGGAGCGAGTTACTACCGCGACGACGGCATCGTGATGATGGATTACGAAAAATGCATCGGCTGCCGTTACTGCCAGGTGGCCTGCCCGTACGATGCGCGCGTCTTCAACTGGGAATCCTTCGAGGGCGAGAATCCCTATGTGCCGGAATGGGGCGACCCTGAAGTGGAACGCCGCCCGCGCGGTGTGCCGGAGAAATGCTCCTTCTGCTACCAGCGCATCGACCGCGGACTTGAATTGGGACTCGTGCCCGGTGAAGATCCCGCCGCAACCCCTGCGTGTGTGGTCGCCTGTCCGACCGGGGCGCGCATCTTCGGGGATCTAAACGACCCGAACTCGAAGGTCAGCCAGGTTCTTCGTGAAAACCCGTCCTACCGCCTGCGCGAAAACCTTGGGACCAAACCGCGTGTGTACTACCTGCCCGTGAAAGATAACGTCATTACGGAAGGCTGACATGAAGACCATCATCAAAACCATCCGCGAAAACATCTTTACCCCCTGGGGATTATGGCTCGCCATTTTGGGACTGTTCCTGTTCTCGGCGTTCATTGCCGGAATCGCAGTCTTTTGGAAAGGACTGGTCATCACCAACCTGACCGACCTCGTCCCGTGGGGCTTGTGGATCACGATCGATCTCTCCGCCATCGCATTGGCGGCCGGAGCGTTCAGCATGTGCGCGATCGTGTATCTCTTCGGGTTCAAACGCTATGAGCCGCTCGCCCGCACCGCCACCTTCATCGGCTTCACCGGCTACAGCATGGCCATGATGGCTCTGCTCCTCGACATCGGACGCCCTGACCGGTTCTGGAAATCCTTTGTCTTTTGGAACACACATTCCCTGCTCTGGGAAGTGACTATGTGCGTCCTCCTGTACTTTACCGTGCTATTGCTGGAGGTCATGCCCATTTTCGCATCCTTCGAGTGGCTGAGAAATAAATTCCCGAAACTTGCCGCAAAGATGGAACATATGCATCATTATGCTCCCGTGCTGGCGATC
>JAPKGU010000127.1 GCA_026647565.1 Phycisphaerales bacterium
GCGCTCGATCTCGGTTATCCGCCAGAGCCCTTCGCGCTGGCCGTGCTGTTCGGCTGCAATCTCTGCTACGCCACGCCGATCGGCTACCAGACCAACCTGATCATCATGGGCGCTGCGGGCTACCGCTTCGGCGATTTCATGCGCGCGGGCCTGCCGCTGGTCGTGCTCATGGTCACCGCGCTGGCCTGGCTGCTGCCGTGGTGGTATGGCATCTGAGCAGCCGACGGCTACTGGCGTGGCCTGAGGCCGACGCCTTCCCGGACCCGGTCGCCGGGCTGCAGGACCACGACCTGGCCGGCGTCGAGCCCCCGGGTGATTTCGGCCTCGAGGCCGTTGCCGAGGCCGATTTCGACCGTGCGCAGGCGCGCCCGCCCGCCCTCGCTGACGAACACGGCCCAGCGGCCGTCGTCGTCGCGGAACAGCGCGGCGCGCGGGGCCTTGACGACATCATGTGCCGCGGCGAGCAGGATGCGCGGCTCGACGCGATAGCCATGCCCGAGCTGCGCCCGCTCGTCGGCGGATCCGTCGAAGTCGATGAGCACGTTGACGCGCTGTTCCTCGATGCCGAGCGCCGACACCTTGGTGAAACCCGAAGGCTCGATGCGCCGCACGCGGCCGCCGAGCGGCGTGCCGCCGCCCCAGGCATCGATGCGAACCGCCATCCCGGGCCGGATGCGCACGGCATCGGCCGACAGCAGGTCGACGACCACCTCGATGTCCTGCGGGTCGCCGACCTCGACCAGCGGTGTGCCCGAGGCGACGACCCCTTCGCTTTCGCGCAGCACGCCGAGCACGCTGCCGCTGATTGGTGAGCTGACGTCGATGCAGTCGCAGTCGGTGCGCTGCCGGCGCCGCACTTCGCTGGGGGCGAGCAGCCGGGCACGGGCCTCATCGAGGGCGGCGCCGGCCATGCGTGCGCGGCGCTCCGCGGCGTCGAGTTCGCTGGCCGACACGGTGCGGCTCTGGGCCAGTGCGCGGTAGCGCTCGACCTCGGCGCGGGCGAAGTCGCGTTCGGCCTCGGCACGGCGCACCGCGGCCAGTGCCTCGGATTCGCTGCGCGCGTCGAGGAATGCCGGGTCGCCGGGCTCGATGCGTGCGATGACGGTGTCCCCCGCGACCACCGCATCGCCGGCCTTGAGCGTGATCCGCTGCATCACCCCGCTGACCGGTGCCGAGACGGTGTAGACGTTGCGGACGCGGGTTCTGCCCTCGTCGCTGACGCTGACCTCCAGCGTGCCCCGCGTGATCTCGACCATGTCGACGGGCACCGGCTGCGGCCGGAAGGACCACACCAGGGCCAGCACCGTGGCGACGGCAAAGGGCAGCCAGAAGAGGACCCGCCGGCGGCGGGCATCGGGTTGGCGTTCGGCGACTGTCATGGTGAGGGCCTCACTCCCGTGTCTTGAGGACGGCGATCAGGTCGAGCCGGTCGAGCCGGCGGCGGACGATGAACACATCCCCTTCCGTGTCGCGGGACTCCAGCAGCATCAGAGCATCGGGCAGGGAGGCCGCGAGCGAGCCGACGGCCTCTGTCAGCGCGTGGCGCAGGCGCTTGAGGTCTCCGGACAGATCCTGGTCGTTCAGGGCGAATCTGGCGATGTCCTCCAGGACCCGAAGGGCCTCCCTGGATCGGTTGGCGCTGGCATCGATGATGCGATGGAGGGGGGTCATCTGGGGGATGGGTCCGCGGGATGCACTGAGACGGGGCAAAACGTGCCGCTGGGCGTCAACAACGGTAGCGCGACGGTCCGATAGCATTGTGCCATGGCGACTCCCCACGCTGCCGACCCCTGCGCGATCGTGATCTTCGGCGCCTCGGGCGATCTCACGAAGCGGAAGCTGATCCCCTCGCTGTACGAGTTGTACACGCGGGGCCAGCTCCCCGAGGGGACGTTCGTGGTCGGCACCAGCCGCACCGCCATGACCGACGAGGAGTTCCGCGAGTCGATGCGCCCCTGGACGCGCGACAACGCGAAGGGGTTCGATGATCCGCGCTGGAAGCTGTTCGCCAGGCGCCTGCACTACCACGCGGGCGACGGGGCGACCCGCGACCTCTACGCGTCGCTCACGCCGCGTCTGGCGACGCTCGCAAAGTCATTCGCCAGCGCGAAGGCGGACGGGCAGCCGAACGTCCTTTATTACCTGTCCGTCGCCCCCTCGTTGTACGAGCCGATCATCGGCGCGCTCGGTGACGCGGGCGTCGTGGCCGAGGGAAAGCGATGGTGCTCGCTCCATCCGGAGCAGACCGCCTGGCAGCGGATCATCATCGAGAAGCCGTTCGGGAACGACCTGGCTTCGGCGATGTCGCTGAACATGGCGCTCGGGCGTGTGTTCGAGGAGGACGCGATCTATCGGATCGATCACTACCTCGGCAAGGAGCTCGTGCAGAACCTGCTCGTGCTGCGATTCGCAAACGCGATCTTCGAGCCCCTCTGGAACCGCAACCACGTCGATCACGTGCAGCTCACCGCCGCAGAGACCCTCGGCGTCGGATCGCGGGCCGCGAACTTCTACGACAAGGCGGGCGCCGTGCGCGACATGATCCAGAGCCACCTCCTCCAGGTGCTGGCGCTCGCCGCGATCGAGCCGCCGAGCTCGTACGACGCCACGGCGATCATGCACGAGAAGATCAAGCTCCTGAACGTCGCCAGGCCGATCCCGCACGACGGGATCGGGCATCACGCCGCTCTGGGCCGATACGGCGCGGTCGGCGATACCGAGCCGCCGTACGTCGGCGAGCCGGGCGTGGAGCCGGCGCGACGCACCGAGACCTTCGGCGCGATGCGCGTCGAGTTCGACAACTGGCGATGGGCCGGCGTGCCGTTCTACCTCCGCTCCGGCAAGAAGATGGCACGGAAGCTCACCGAGGTCGTCGTTCAGTTCAAACGCCCGCCGATCAACGTGTTCGAGCGGTTCGGCCAGCCGGCCACGGACTTCGTGCCGAACCGGCTCGTCATCAACATCGCCCCGACCGAGGGCATCTCGCTCCGCGTGCTCGGCAAGGTCCCGGGCGCGAACTTCCGCATCGAGAGCGCCAAGCTCGACCTCGACTACCACAAGACCTTCGGCGGCGAGCCCATCGAGGCCTACGGCCCCCTGATCCTCGACGCCATGCGAGGCGACCGCACGCTCTACAAGCACCGCGACGAGGTCGAGGGGGGATGGCGCCTGTGCCAGCCCATCATCGAGTCCGACGTGCTCCGCAAGGGAATCGAGACCTACAAGCCCGGCTCGTGGGGCCCCCCGGGGTCCGACGCGATCCTCGCCCGCGAGGGCCGCATCTGGCACAATCCCGCCCAGAACGAGACGCGCTGAGCGTCGTTCTCTCCCTCTCGATGCCACTTCCTGCGCCGCATCGGGGCCTCCAAGACGCCGATAGAGTGGCGTCGGCACCGGCTCAACGCCACAATACGCCCGATGGCCGAGACCTACGACGTTGTGCCCCGTCCGCCCATGCCGAACCTCCCCGGCGGGGTGGTTCTGCGCGAGAGCGTGGACGAACTGATCGACGCCATGATCGCGGACCTGCTCGTGCACGCCAACGGCTGCGTGCGTGCGTTCGGGGACTTTCATCTGGCCCTCTCCGGCGGCTCAACACCCGAGCCGTTCTACCGGCGGCTCATGTACGACCCCGCCTGCCGCGAGTTTCCCTGGAAACGCACCCACCTCTGGATCGTCGACGAGCGCCGCGTGCCGTTCGAGGACGACCGCTCCAACTTCAAGATGATCCGCGAGACCATCGTCGCACAATCCGACATCCCGGCCGAGCAGGTCCATCCCATGCGGGCGACCGAGCCGGACGCCGATGAGAAGTACGAGCGCGTGCTCCGCGAGATGCTCGAGTGGCGAGAGAAGGGGCACGACCGTCTCGACTACGTGCTGCTCGGCATGGGCGCCGACGGCCACACGGCGAGTCTCTTCCCGAACTCTCCGGCGCTCGACGCCCCCCGCGATCGCCTCGTTGCGATCAACGCCGGACCGACCGTGACGCCGCCGGATCGCGTGACGATGACGTACACGCTCCTCAACGCCTCGCGCTTCATCGGTGTCATGGTCACCGGGTCCGGCAAGCGAGCGACGCTCACGAAGATCGCCGCTCGGCAGGTCGGCCCGCGCCAGATGCCGATCCTCGGCGTTCGACCGCTCGGCGGCGAGCTGCGCTGGTACATCGACGAGGCCGCCTGCCCGACGCCGGACACGGCCGGCGACAGCGGCAGCGCCGCCGGCGCGGCGGGTGAACAGTGAGCAACCTCTCCGTCGAGCCCAACCCTCGCGTGACGCTCCGCATCGCGTACCGCGACGACGACCTCATGGTCGTCGAGAAACCCACCGGCATGCCGACCCAGCCCGGCAAGGGCCACACACGCGACACGCTCTTGAACGGGCTCTTCGGGATCGAGGAGCTCGGTGCCAAGCTCCAGAACCTCGGGCGCGATCGCGACTTCGGGCTCCTCCACCGGCTCGACCGACCCACCAGCGGCCTCCTCCTCGTCGGGCTCCGCCCCCGCGCCTACGACGCGATGCGCGACGCCTTCGCCAAGCGACAGGTCAAAAAGTTCTACTGGGCCGTCGTCGCCAAGGGACCCGCCCACGACAGCGGCCTCATCAAACGCCCGATCCTCGAGGTCGAGGACGAGCAGAAACTCGCCCGCATCTCGCCGAAGGGCAAGCCCGCGATCACGGCGTACCGCGTGCTCCAGCGCGTGGTCGGCATGGCGCTCGTTGAGTGCCGCCCCCTCACCGGCCGCCTCCACCAGATCCGCGTGCACATGGAATCGATCGGATGCCCGGTGCTCGGCGACAAGGAATACGCCCCCCGTGCCGTCGCCGAGGCCGCCCGCCGCCTTGCGCTCCACGCCCATCGCCTCTCGTTCACCCACCCGGTCACGGGCGAGAAGATCGACGTGCGGTCGAAGTGGCCGAGCGACCTGCGCTCGCTGCTCGGACGAAACGGGCTCAAGAGGCCCGACCTGGCTCCGGCGCGGGGCGAGGAATCCGAGAGCGAGGAATAGCGCATGGCCATCCACCCCGACATCCTCGCCTACAACGCGTCGCAATCCGAGGCCGACCGGCCCATCTGCGACGCGCTCAGCAAGTCGATCGACAAGCACCTCAAGGGCGCCGAGTGCAAGATCTGGCACCGCCACCCCGTCTGGTTCATCGAAGGCAATCCCATCGTCGGGTACAGCAGGCTCAAGGACTGCATCCGCCTCATGTTCTGGAGCGGCCGCTCATTCGACGAACCCGGACTCGAACCCGAGGGGGGCTTCAAGACCGCCGGCATGCGATACACCTCCGCCGACCAGATCGTCGCCAGGGACCTCAAGCGCTGGCTCGCCAAGTCCGCGGAGATCCAGTGGGACTACAAGAACATCGTGAAGCGCAAGGGGCGGCTCGTGCGACTGAAGACGTGAGCTTGGCAAGGACCAGCCCGGCCTCGCCCCTCCGAGCGAGCGGGCTTCACCTGGACTTGGCGTTCGCGCGCTCGATCATCCCCGTCGTGCTCTTGCCCTCCACAAGGTCGATGAGAACGACGCTGCCTCCCCATGACTCGACGTCGGCGGCGCCCACCACCGTGGCCTTGGTGTAGTCCGCCCCCTTCACGAGCACGTCCGGCCTCAGCCGCCGGATGAGCTCCAGCGGCGTGTCCTGATCGAAGATCACCACCGCGCCGACGCAGCCAAGCCCGCCCAGAACGCGGGCGCGATCCTCCTCGCCGTTGACCGGGCGACTCGGGCCTTTGAGGCGTTTGACCGACGCGTCGCTGTTCAATCCGACCAGGAGGAAGTCCCCGTTCGACGCGGCCTTGTCCAGCAGGTCGACGTGCCCCGCGTGCAGCAGATCGAAGCACCCATTGGTGAAGACGATCCTCTGACCGGAGGCCCGGCGCGCACGCACCTCGATCTCGGCATGCTCCGGCGTGCGGAGTTTCCCGCGCGTGCGAGCCGTCTGCTCCAGCACGGCGTGGTGGACGCGCTCCAGCGGGATCGGCTCGACGCCGAAGATCTCGACCTCAAGCCCCGCCGCGGCATTGGCCATCCGCACCGCGTCCTCCCACGAGCAGCCGTTGGCGCGGGCCGAAGCAAGCCCGGCGAGGAACATGTCGCCGGCGCCGGTCACGTCGTAGACGGTGCGTGCGATGGTGGGGATCGCCAGCGGCTCGGCGTCACGCTCGAGAAGCAGGGCGCCGTGCCGATCGAGCGTGAGCACGACCGCATCCAGTTCGACCGACGCGAGGAGCGATCGGGCGAGGGCCGCGTTATGGGCGATGTCGGCCTCGCCGTGGGTGCGCTGGCCTGTGGCGACCTCGGCCTCGGTACGGTTGGGCGTGATCGTGGTGGCGCCCCGATAGCGGGCGTAGCTCTCAAGGCGTGCCGGATCGACGAAGACGGGCTTGCCCGCCTGCCTGGCAAGCCGGATGACCTCCTGGCAGACCTGCTCGGTGCACACGCCCTTGGCGTAGTCCTCGATGCAGACGACGTCGGCCCAGTCGAGCGAGTCTCTGACCCGTGCGATGAGCGAGCGCGACGCTTCGCCCGAGAGCGGCTCGCGCGACTCGAAGTCCACCCGAAACATCTTCTGCGGGTGTCGCGCCTGCGCCAGCCCGATGAGGTTCTGCTTCACCGTCGTCGGGCGCGACGGGTCGACCACAAGCCCCGAGGCGTCGATGCCCCGCTCCACCAGCGAATGACGGAGAAGGTCGCCGTTCACGTCCGCTCCGATCACCCCGCACGCACGCACACATCCCCGCAGAGCCGCGAGGTCCAGGCAGACGTTCGCGGCACCGCCGGGGTTGTGCGTCTGTCGCCTGACGTGGAGGATCGGGACCGGCGCATCCGCCGAGAGTCGCTCGGCGTCTCCGTACAGCTGCTGGTCGAGCATGAAGTCCCCGACAACCAGGGCGTTGAACGGCTTCCAGCGATCGAGGTGCCCGAGCAGTTGGTCCATGGCCGGGGATCGTAGATGGACCGTGAGGACCAGTGGGGGAGCGCCGTCAGTCGGAGTCGGGATGGAGCGGGACGCCTTCCACCGGGATCGGCGGCGTCGCATCTTCCGTGTGCTGCACCGAGATCGATCCACGGGCGCCGCCCGGCTGACGCGGGTCCAGGAGAATCTTCGCGCCGTTCACGGTGACGAGGCAGTTGCCGTCGGGAAGCCACTCGACCTGGTCCGCCGGCACTCGCTCGCCGTTGAGCATCACCTCGACGTTCTTGCCCTGCACGTGCACGTCGGCGCGCCACGAGCGAGCAAAGTAGGAGTAGCCGCCGAACGCCGCCCCGCCCGCTGTCAGCATGGCGAGCGCGATGAGCACGGGGCGACCGACGCGATTGAACCTGCGATTCGAGTCCATCAGTGTCTCCAGACCAGGAGGAACGGTGGAGCCGGCGACCGCCTCACGGCGAAGCGGAGCGCAGGCGAGATCGATGTGCGATGCCAGATCGTGCTCGCCGATCGGGCTGGGGGGGGTGGAGCGGCTCATGGCTGGACTCCGAGTTCGCAGAGGTGCGCGTGCAACGCAGACCGGGCACGAAACAGGCGTGACTTCACCGTCCCCTCCGCGACGCCGAGCGTCAGGGCGATCTCGGGGACGCTCATGCCCTCGACGTGATGGAGAACCAGCACGTCCTGCAATGGCGGGCGCAGGCGTGCGATCGCCGCGCGGACGCTGGAGGCATCCGAGCAGGGGTCCGCGAAATGGGTCCGGTTCGGAGCCCGAACTCCGAGCCATCGCGTCATCAATCGCGCGGCCCGTCCCTGTCGGCGGCGATGGTGCGCAAGCCGCCGGGTCGCGATCCGGAACAGCCACGCCCGAAGAGGCAGTCCCTGGGGGTTCCATCGGTCCAGGGAGCGGAGGGCCTCCGCGAAGGTCTCCGACGCGAGCTCCTGCGCCAGGTCGTGGTCGCCGGTGCGCCGCAGCAGGTACGAAGCGATGGTGCGGTAGTCCTGGGCGTAGGTCGCCTCCAGAATGGTCAGCGTTCGGGCCTCGCCCCTTTCGGACGGGGCCGCTCCCGGCCCCGTCTCCTGTGCCGTGCGAACGGCGACGGCTGGTTCGGCGGGTTGGCAGATCGGGGCGTTCATTCGAGAGTGTTCATGCCCGATGGGGCGGTCCTGGTTCCCGACGCACGGAGATTCTGGCCCAACCTTGCACCCGCGGACCGGTGGCGGTTGGGGCTTGCTCGGGCCGGATGGGGGGCTATCATCATGGCCCTGCGGGATTGGTCTGCATCTGGCGTCCCGCGATCCACTTTCGGAGACTTGTCCGTGGTTCGAATCCGCATGCAGCGTCTTGGCCGTCACCGCCGCCCGTTCTACCGGATTTCCGCCATTGATGCGCGGACCCGTCGCGACGGTCGCGTCATCGAGCAACTCGGTTGGTACGACCCGACCGCCGCCGATGCCACGAAGCAGATCGAGTTGAACGGCGATCGGGTGAAGTACTGGCTCAGTGTCGGTGCCCAGCCGAGCGACACCGTCAAGTCCTTCTTCGCCAAGCACAACCTGATCGACAAGGGCGCTTGGGAAGCCGAGCAGAAGGCCAAGGTCGAGCGCGTGACGGCTGCCCGCGCCGCCAAGCCCGCCGAAGAGCCCAAGAAGAAGTAATCGCGCCGGCGAACGTGAACTGCTTCCGACGACCGGCCCTCGTGCCGGTCGTCTTTGTTTTTGACCCTCCCACGGGTGAGCCATGGCCCTGCGATTCGACATCCTGACCACATTCCCGGAGATGTTCGGCACCGAGCCGCCCGCAGCGCTCGCCGTCAGCATCCCCGGACGCGCCAGGAAGGCGGGTCTCGTCGAGTGGCACGCGACCGACATCCGCGTATTCGCAGACAACAAGCACAAGAAGACCGACGACCGGCCATTCGGAGGCGGGCCGGGCATGGTGATGATGTGCCAGCCCCTCTGGGACGCCGTCCTTGCCGCCGAGGCGCTCGACCCCAGGCCCGCGCGGCGCGTGCTCCTGACGCCCCAGGGCCGTCGGCTCGATCAGCCGATGGTCGAGGAACTGGCGCAGAGCGAGCGACTTCTCCTCATCGCCGGCCACTACGAGGGCATCGACGAGCGAGTGGTGGAGCGGCTCGCCCCACAGGAGATCTCGATCGGGGACTATGTCCTCAGCCAGGGTGAACTCGCCGCCATGGTCCTGATCGACGCCGTGACACGCCTGGTTCCGGGCGTGCTGGGGGACGAGGGATCGGCCGTGGCGGACTCGTTCAGTCCGGCCGGGCCAGATCGAAAGCGGCTCCTGGACCACCCTCACTACACCCGGCCGGCCGAGTGGATGGGGATGCCGGTGCCCGATGTCCTGCTCTCGGGCGACCACGCCAGGGTGGCTCGCTGGCGGTTGGAACGGGCTTTGGAACGAACCACCCAGCGACGGCCCGACCTTCTGAAACCCGACCTTCCAGCGGATTGAACCCAATACGGTTCCGGGCATGGGGTGGACAGTGGGGGAGCATCGACCTAACGTTTCGGTCCCTCCCCGGGTGGCCGGGGATGGCATCAACCGGCCTCTAGACCAAGCGAGACTCACCATGCTCGGCGGCACCCAGAAGATCCTCGAAAGCGT
The DNA here is from genome assembly GCA_026647565.1 of Phycisphaerales bacterium. Taxonomy (GTDB): domain Bacteria; phylum Planctomycetota; class Phycisphaerae; order Phycisphaerales; family UBA1924; genus JAHBWV01. The sequence continues at coordinate 9,569 of JAPKGU010000127.1, forward strand.
GACGGCGGCCTCCCTCAAGAAGGACCTTCCTCCGCTCAGCATCGGCGACACCGTCAGCGTCCACTGCCGCATCGTCGAGGGCGACAAGGAACGCGTCCAGGTCTTTCAGGGCGTGCTCATGGCCCGCTCCGGCAGCGGCACCAACGAGATGATCACCGTGCGCCGCATCGTCGACGACCTCGGCGTCGAGCGCGTGTGGCCGATCAACTCCCCGCTCATCGCAAAGATCGAGGTCGTGCGTCACGGCGACGCCCGCCGCTCCAAGCTCTACTACCTGCGCGATCGCGTCGGAAAGAGCAGGCGCCTTCGCGACCGCCGGCGCGGCATCAAGCACACCGAAGGCGTCATCGGCTTCAAGGCCGATGCCGGCTCCGAGACGAAGGCCTGACCGTCGAACCGTTCCGCGTGCAACCGAGTTCACCGAGCAAGCCCGGCGTCTGCCGGGCTTGTTTCTTGTATCGGTCACGGCCTCTCCGCAACGCCGACACCCGCACGACGTTGCCTCGGGCGATCACTCCCATCTCAGCACGATCTTCCCGAACTGCTCGCCCGACTCGAGGCGCTCGTACGCCTTGACCCCGTCGCGAGCGTCATAGACCTGGTCCACGGCCGGACGCAGCGAGCCCGCGTTGAAGAGCGACACGACCTCTCTGAACTCGTTGTTGTCTCCCATGGTCGAGCCGAGCAGGCGAAGCTGGTTCCAGAAGATCCGAGCCAGATCGGTCGTCGCATCCGGGCCGCTGGTGCAGCCCGGCGTCACGTAGCACCCGCCCCGCGCGAGTGACTTGATGCAGTTGAGGTGCGTCGCCTTGCCGGCCGAATCGACGGCCATGTCCACGCCCCGCTTGCCCGACCAGGCGCGAACGTCTCTCGACCAGTCCTGCCCCGTGTCGAGAACGCAGAGCGAAGCGCCGAGCTCCTTGGCCTTGTCGAGCTTCCACTGGTGCCGACTCGTCACCGCGACGGGGCACCCAAGGTGTCTCGCGATCGAAAGGGCGCTCGTCGCGACGCCCCCGCCGATGCCCGTGATCAGCACGCTCTGACCCGGACGAAGCCGGCCCTTTGTCACCATCATCGAATAGGCGGTGAGAGCGCAGAGCCCGAACGCCGCGGCCTGGACGGGATTCGCGTCCCCGACCGCCGCCATGTTCGATGCGGGAATGGCAAACCGCTGCGCGTGCATGCCGTTGTGGTGCTCGCCGATGAGCTCATACTGCGGCGCGAGCGTGGACCCGGGGGGATCCGTCGGCCGGGCACGCTCGGGCACGATCGTCGCGGCGTTCACGATGACGCGCTGGCCGACCCATGCCCTGTCGACGCCGTCACCGACCGCCTCGACGATGCCGCATGCATCGCATCCGCTCACCCTGGGATACGCAAGGTCCAGCCCCGGCACGCCCCACCCGACCCACAGGTCCATGTGATTGAAGGCAGAGCACAGCGTGCGGACGTTGGCCCACCCCGCCGCCGGCGCCGGGATGTCGGGCCAGTCCGTGCGATACTGGATGTTCGGTGCAACGGGCTTGCCCTGGCGCGTGACAACGAGTGCGTGCATGCGCCAAGGATACCGCGCGGACGCGAACGGGTGAATCCGGAGCCAGGCACGCACGAACACCTGCCGAGGTAGGATTCCGGCGCAAACGCCACTGGCGGACCCGAACCCGTCTCGCATAACCGCCGCAGGAGACAAGCGTGCGAACACTCGCGATCATCGTCTGCGGCATCCTGCTCGTGCCCGGCTTCGGTCCCGGATGCGCGAATCGCGGCATGCCGGAAGCGGACACGTCCCCACGCGTCGAAGCATCGGATACGCCAACACCGGAATCCGACCAGGCCACAAGCGCCGACCCGGCTCCCTCGGCGTCGAGCGAACCAAAGCCCCGAAAGGGCACGCGCGTCGCAGGTGGCTTCCCCCCGATCCGACGGCCGGACCTCACGTCGGGCCTCCGCATCCCCGGCGCTCAGCGGTTTGTTCTCGGAGGCGGCCAGCCGTCGTCGTTCTTCTGCGACGTCGAGAACCAGGGCCAGACGACCGTCATGGTCTACGCCAGTCGGAACGGCGGCTACACGGTCGTCGCCAGACTCCAGCCGGGCGACAGCGCATCCCATCGCTTCCAGCCCACCGAGTCGAGCATGATGAGATAGTCGCCGGGATCGGGATTGGCATGCGGCAGAAAGCCGGCCTGAAAGCGCAGCCAAAAGGCGGCGTAGAAGGCCAGCGCCGTGGTCCCCAAATCAATCACAGCCCCGGTGATTTCCCAATAGCGATTATGTTTCTTGGACATGGCAAAGACGATGGTGTTGAGCAAAGATGAGTTTGCCGAGTCAACCATTACTGTTTTCCCGCGCGGCTGTAGCGATGGCTGGCCGCGACCCCATGTCCCCGCGCTCCGGCTCCCGCTGCTGGTGCGCTGCACCTTGACAGGCATATCGCCACAAATGTCATTCTGCAAGGACCCGGTGAGGATTCAAAAGTAACACCGTGAGCATCACCGGATTCATCTGAATGAAGTCCCGATCGTGTACGCCTGCAAATCGCAATGGCAGTGCACTACTGCAGAAAATAAACCGGCCGTGTCTGAATCGGCAGTTTGCCTGCAGCCGGGGTCAGGCGATTGCCGAAGAAATCCCAAGCTTCGGCGCGCTGCACCGAGGCCGGCAGCGCCACCGTCGCCGTTCCCTCGCTTTGCCACAGCGCGGAGAAGCGCCGGCCATCGGCACGGCGATAGTGCATGAGATATTGCCCGGGATTGGCCAGTTCTTCGCGGCGCTCGAACACTGCGTCGCCGCACAATTGCGCGAGCGTGACATAGGCCAGCAACGCCGGCTTTACGCTGGCCTCCGCATCATGGTCGAGCAAGCCGTGCACGTCCGGG
>JAPKGU010000128.1 GCA_026647565.1 Phycisphaerales bacterium
CACCACGGGTCGTGCGTGTAGAAGCGGAACGGGAATCCCTTGCCCGGCGGCAGCTCCGCGATGCGCGACATGTAGCCGACCAGCTCGAGCCCGAAGTCGCCATTGAGGGCGGCGGACGATCTTCTGGAGGAGCGATCGAGTTGCCTGGAGGAGGCGGGCCTCGGTCGGGCGAGGACCGGCATCCCGCTCGAGTTGCGTCGCGACGTAGTCCAGGGACTCGGCGACGATCGTGTTCAGGATCGTGACCGGCCACGCGACGGACGCGGAAGAGCCCACTGCGCGGAACTCAAACTTGTTCCCGGTGAAGGCGAACGGCGAAGTCCGGTTTCGGTCGCCGGAATGGCGAGGAATCTGGGGGAGCGTGCGGGCGCCGAGATCGAGGGTGCCGCCCTTGATCGTCTTCTTGGGCTTGCCGGATTCGAGCTGGCCGATGATGTCCATCAGCATGTCGCCGAGGAAGACGGAGATGATGGCGGGCGGTGCCTCGTTGGCGCCGAGGCGATGGTCGTTGTTGGCCGAGGCGATCGAGGCGCGGAGGAGGTCGGCGTGCAGATCGACGGCGCGGATCACGGCACACATGAAGACCAGGAACTGCATGTTGGTGTGCGTCTCGTCGCGCGGATCGAGGAGGTTCACGCCCGTGTTGGTCGCGAGCGACCAGTTCACATGCTTTCCGGAGCCGTTCACGCCGGCGAACGGCTTCTCGTGCAGGATGCACTGCAGGCCGTGCCTTGCCGCGACGCGTCGCAGCGTCTCCATCACGAGCATCTGGTGATCGCACGCGATGTTGGCGGTCTCGTAGTGGCAGGCAAGCTCGAACTGGCCCGGGGCGACCTCGTTGTGCCGCGTCTTCACGGGGACGCCGACACGAACCAGTTCACGCTCGACCTCGGCCATGAACGCGAGAGCTCGGGGCGGGATCGAGCCGAAGTAGTGGTCCTCCAGCTGCTGCCCCTTGGGAGGACGGGCGCCGACCAGGGTGCGGTCGCAGGAGAGCAGGTCCGGACGCTTGAAGTAGAGGTCGCGATCGATCAGGAAGTACTCCTGCTCGGCGCCGACGGTGGAGACGACGTGGGTCACGGACTCGTCGGTGCCGAACACACGCAACACTCGGAGCGCCTGGGCGGAAACGGCTTCCATGGAGCGGAGGAGCGGCGTTTTCTTGTCGAGCGCTTCGCCGTTCCATGAGACGAAGACAGTCGGAATCACGAGGGTGACGGTCCCGGTGCCGCGGATGAGGAAGACGGGGCTGGTGCAGTCCCACGCCGTGTACCCGCGTGCCTCGAACGTGGTTCGAAGCCCGCCCGACGGGAAGCTTGAGGCGTCCGGCTCACCCTGCACAAGCATCGCGCCGGTGAACTCGCTAAGGGCGCCTCCTCGGCCATCGGGGGAGAGGAACGCATCGTGCTTCTCAGCCGTGGAGCCCGTCAGGGGCTGGAACCAGTGCGTGTAGTGCGTTGCACCGTTCTCGATCGCCCAATCGCGCATGGCCGCGGCGACCACGTCCGCGTGCTTCGCATCGAGGGGTTCCCCGTGATTGATCGTGCGCTGGATGCGCTTGAAGACATCTTTCGGCAGTCGCTGCTGCATCACGCGCTCGGTGAACACGTCGATCGCGTACAAGGACTCGACCGCACGCGCCGAATGCTCCTGCGGCGTGTGGCCGTTCGACGTGTAGCCGCTCGAGAGGCCCGAACGTCCGTGCGTGAGCACGCTGCGCTCCATCTGCAACCTCCATCCGTGGGTCCGGCGTGTCGACGAACGGGTGACCGCAAACGCACCAACACCGCAACGCGCGGAACTCAATCGCGACTTGCGATCGTCCTGAACCCATCCGCTCGGACGCCGGAACTGCCTTTCAAAGGAGCCGCATTCTAGGCGTGATCGCGCGTTTCATGGTGTGCCGCGGGGGATTCGCGGGCATGCGGGAGGCACGGGACTGAATAGGACCCTGCCCGTGCATGCATCGACGAGATCAGGCGAGCCCGGTCGCGAGTTCCCGCAGGAACGCCTCGGTCTCGGCAGCGGGGTCCCGCCCCTCCTGGAACGCGTTCGAGATGCGCCGCACCAGCGCACTGCCCACGATCGTTCCGTCCGCGTGGGCGACGATGTCGCGAACGTGCGATGCGCTCGAGACGCCGAATCCGCAGGCGATCGGGAGCTGCGTGGTTCGACGCAGCGTCCGCACGATCGGTCCGACGTCCGGTGATTCGGACCGTTCTCCCGTAAGCCCGGACCGCGCGAGGACATAGACGAAGCCGCTGCATGCCTCGGCGATCCTGGCCACTCGTTCGGCCGGGGTCGTCGGAGCGACGAGGAGCGATGCGGTGGCGCCGGCTTCGCGGCAGGCGCGAATGAGACGCTCCGATTCCTCGATGGGGGCATCGGGGAAGATGAACCCGTCGACACCCGCCTGGACCGCGTCCTGAACGAGTTGTTCGGGTCGGCCGGACCGCATCGCGATCGACACGGAGACCATGGCGACGATGCCAACCGTCACCGACGGCCGTGCTTCGGCGATCTGGGCCAACACGGAGGAAGGGGTGACGCCATTTGCGATAGCCCGGTGCATCGCCTCAGCGATGACCGGTCCGTCGGCGATGGGGTCCGAGAACGGGATTCCGATCTCGACAATGCCGGCGCCGGCACGCTCGCAAGCCCTCAGAAGTTCTCCAGTGCTCGCCGGCTCTGGGAAGCCCCCACAAATGAAGGGCATCAGGACCTTTTGACGTGCATCGCGAGCCCGCTGGAATGCGCTTTCCACTCTGTTCATGCTGGCTGAGCGTAGTTCGGTTGATGCTCGGTGTCGAATCAATCAGGAATACCCCGACTGTGTCGAACTGGGAATCTCCCTTGCGGAGGGACGGCTTGCCGATGTACTCTGGCGTGGATAGGGCGTGTGCCCCATCCGCGGCAAGCCGTGGAGGGGCGAGGGCTCTCTCTCTCTCGGGGGTGCTCGCGTCGCCGGCTTGGCGACATGGTGCCGTGCGCAGCCGTCGCGGCAGCACGGAGGGGAATGTCGGTTCGTCGATCTCACTTTCGAAAGGACATTGCGATGAGAAGTCTTGGGCTGACGATTGTCGGCGCGATCTCGCTCCTGTGCGGATCCGCCAGCGCGAGCGTGGGGAATCCCCCCGTCGTCGACGCGAGCGTGTCCGTGCCGAGCGTGATGGACATGAACTCGCTTTTTGTCACGTGGGGATCCGATGTGGACCCCGCCGTGCGTGAACTGGCGATCACGCTGAGCGGCGGCTCGGTGCTTGCGGAGAGTTCCGACGGCCTCACGATCCAGCTCCGGGCCGATGACCTGAACATGGCCAAGTCGGTCCTCTCCGGATTCGGCCCGGTCGTCGTGACGTCGGTTCAGACGGCGGATGAGTTCATCCGCGCGAAGTTCTCGCTCAGCGGATACAGCATCGTCTCGGTCGACCTTGGTGCGGCCAGAGCCCGCGAGGTCCAGATTCCGGTTGTGCTCGATGGGCGTGAGGAGCTGCTGGTGCTCGAGCAGCACAGTCTCCGCGCACCGGGCTTCAAGGTCCTGGTGGACATGGGCAACAACAACCTCGTTGAGCACCCGTTGCCCCCGGTTCAGACGTACAGGGGCGTGCTGGACGGCATCGACGGCAGCGTTGTGGCGGCGAGCCTTCACAACGGACTCGACGCGATGGTTCGGATCGATGGCGCCTTCCCGCTCGATTACTTCATCCAGCCCCTGGCCGAGATCTTCGACGGAGCTCCCGCCGGCGCGCATGTTGTGTATTCCGCGAGGCATGTGACCGACCAGCACGCCATGTGCGGCGGCGCGATGCTCCACGGCGACATGGGAGCTGCGATCCGCGACGGGGAGGAGATGCCCGCGGGCGGCGACAACGCCCGCGTGCGGAAGGTCTGCCAGATCGCGTTCGATGCGGACTTCGAGTTCTATCAGAAAAACGGGTCGTCGGTGGCGAACACCACGGCGGACATCGAGAACGTGATGAACGGCGTCCGCACGACCTACGAGCGTGATTGCGACGTGACGTTCACTATCACCACGATCATCGTGCGTTCCACCTCTTCGGATCCCTACACGTCGTCGAATCCGGAGACGCTGCTCAACGAGTTCAGGAGCCACTGGCAGGGAAGCCAGGGCGGCGTGGTGCGCGACATCGCCCACCTGATGACCGGTAAGAACATCGATGGCGGCGTCATCGGCATCGCGTGGCTCAGCGCGGTCTGCACCAGCAACGGATACGGGCTCTCGGAGTCCCGCTTCACGACGACCTACAACTCACGCCTGGCGCTTACTGCCCACGAGATCGGGCACAACTTCAGCGCGAACCACTGCGACGGCAACGGCGATTGCCACATCATGTGCAGCGGTCTCGGCGGCTGCAACGGCATCGGCAACCCGCCGTTCTTCGGCGTCGCGGAGCGGACCGGTATCAACAACTACGCCCAGGGGCGTCCCTGCCTCTCGAACGCGACGAACAACGCGCCGACACTCAACGTCATTTCTCCTGATCCCGGCCAGGTCTACAACCAGGGCTCGAACGTGTCCTGCCTGGGGAGTGCGACGGACGATCAGGACGACAGCACAACGCTGTCGAACTCGATCACATGGACCTCAAATCTCCAGGGCCTCCTCGGGACCGGGCCGGTCGTGGTTCGCAGCGACCTTGTCGTCGGCAATCACACGATCACCGCTTCGGTCACCGATTCCGGCGGCCTGACCACGACCGTGAATCGCTCCATCACGATCAATGGTGTCGTCACGATTCCGGCGACGCCGACCAATCCGGCCACCATCGAGTCCCCCGCGGGGACCGCGGTCCACTCCTGGAACGACGCCTCGAGCAACGAGACGAGCTTCACCGTGCAGAGGCAGCAGAAGTCGGGCGCCTCATGGATCAACAGCACGCTGTTCACCGGGATTGCCGCCAACTCCACTTCGTTTGTGAACTCGCCTGGCCAGGGCGTCTGGCGGTACCGCGTCCGGGCCAACAACAGCGCGGGATCGTCGGTCTACACGGCGTTCGCGAACGCGACGCCGATCGGCCCCACGGGGCAGGCCGTCTCTCAGTCCAGCGGCGTGGTGACGTTCTCCTGGACGGACAACTCGCTCTTTGAGGAGAACTTCGACGTTCAGCGTCAGCAGCGCGTGGGCACGACGTGGACCAACTCGACGGTCTTTGTGCAGGGCGCCAACGCGACCTCGTACGTCGAGTCTCCCGGCTCCGGCCAGTGGCGCTATCGCGTCCGTTCCAAGGTGCCTGGCAAGTTCTCTGCCTACACCGGCTGGGCGACGATCACGGTTCCGTAAGACGCGTATCGCGTGAGCAGGATTCCGGAGGGGGCGTCCGCAGGGCCGCCCCCTCTTTCATTTTCAGATCAGCTCCCGGATTCCATCAGCCCACGACGTCGGGCAGGTCGTCCATGCCCACGGTCAGCACCCGCGGGCCCTCATCGGTGATCAGCACGTCGTGCTCGTAGTGGACGCTCATGGAGCCGTCCGCGGTAAAGATCGGCCACGCGTTCCGCGCCTGCACGATCTCGCCGGTGCCCATGGCGATCATCGGCTCTACCGCCAGCATCATGCCGGGCTTGCACGGCCATTGCGCCTCGTGCCACACCTCCGGGGCCGTGACGCGAACGTTCGACACGTAAGGCGGCGTGTGCAGCTTTTTCCCGTACCCGTGCCCGCCAAGCCCCCTCACGAGATGGAACCCGCACTCTCCCTCCACGTGACCCTGCACGGCGATCGCCCAGTCGTCGAGCACATGACCGGGACGAAGCGCATTGATCCCGCGGCGAAGCGACTCCTTGCCGCACTCCATGAGGCGGCGCACGTCTGGTGGCGGCTCTCCGAACGAATACGTCCACGCCGCGTCGCCGATCCAGCCGTGCCTGACCACGCCGATGTCGAGCTTGAGCACATCACCCTTGACCAGCGGGCGTTCAAGGTATCCGGCGGTCCCGTGCACCACGCACTCGTTGACGCTGAGGCAGGCGTGAGACGGAAAGGGTGGGGTTCGACCCGCCCGATAGTGCAGAAACGCCGAGCGGCAACGAAGTGACTCCAGCACCCTCGCAACCTCCGAGTCGATTCGCGCGAGCGTCATGCCCACGCGGAGCCACGCGGAGATGCGACGATGGGTCTCAACGACGCACTGCGCCGCGGCGAACGCGCCCTCGACGTCGGCCTTCGACAGCGGTGGGGGGGTGGAGGAGGGACGGACGATGCCCATGCGATCGAATCGTAGGGCAATCACGCACTGGAATGAGCGGCCGACACCACACGTCCGCCGATCACGACCGTGTCGACGGGGTTGCCGCCGACCTCGTACGCGAGGGATCGCTCGTCTCGATGGCGGAGCAGGATCAGATCGGCACGCTTGCCGGTTTCGATCGTGCCCCGGTCGTTCATGCCGAGCAGCGCCGCGGGGTTGACGGTCGTGGCGGCGATCGCTTCCTGCGGAGTCAGGCCCATGTGCCGCACGGCCAGGGCGATCGCCAGCGGCATGGACGAGCTGGGAGCCGAGCCGGGGTTGCAGTTCGTGGCGATGCAGATCGCACCACCAAGGTCGACGAAGCGGCGGCCCCGTGCGTAACGCCCGTCCAGATGGAAGCCGCACACCGGGAGCGCGACCCCGTACGTCGCGGAGGCCGCGAGGGCGAGGAGGTCGTTGTCGGTCGTCGCCTCCAGATGATCGACGCTTGTCGCGCCCAGGGCGATCGCACGAACGGTCATGCCGAGCGACGTGAACTGATCGGCGTGGACGCGGATCGGATGGCGAGCGGCCCGCGCCTGCTCAAAGAGGCGGACGGTCTCGTCCACGCTCCACGCGCCTTTCTCGCAATACGCGTCGACGGTGATCGCGGGAAATGCATCGCTCACGGCGGGCAGCGTCTCGTAGATGACTCGCTCGACGAAGTTCGGTGTCTCGGAATCGATCGCGTGGCCGAGCAACGCCGTCGGAACGACGGTTCCGGGCCAGGAGGTCGATGCGGCGCGAATGGCGCGGAGCATCTTGAGTTCGTGCTCGGTCGAGAGCCCGTATCCGCTCTTGACCTCGACGGTAGTGGTGCCCCCGCCGGCCATCACGGCGAGCCGATCGAGCAGTGTTCGCGAGAGATCGGCCTCGGAGGAGCGACGCACGGCCCGCACGGTGGACATGATCCCGCCTCCGGAAGCAAGGATCTCGAGGTAGGAAGCCCCCGCCCGCTTGCGGTCCCATTCGTCCAGGCGATCACCGGCCCAGCAGCAGTGCGTGTGGCAGTCGATGAAGCCCGGCAAGAGCACACGGCCTCGCCCCTCGATCACCATCGCGCCGGCCGGAGGTCGAATGTCCGAGTCGATCCGTGAGATCCGATCGCCTTCGATCAGCACATCCGCGCGTTCCCGAATGTCGATGTCGCCCAACGCGGTGCCCCGCCTCGGTCCGGGCGGGCCGGCGAGAGTGATGGCGCGAACATCTCTGAAGAGGAGCGTCAAGCCTTGCTTCCTCTCTCGGGCACCCGGCTTCCTGCGGCGGCGCCGACCTGTCCGGCGATGTCGTCGGTCTGTGCCCAGCGTTGGGCCAGCCCGCGCAGGAAGGACAGGAACATGTGGGCCGCGAGCCGGGCCGTCCGCCCGTCCGGATCGAATCGCGGATTGAGCTCCATGATGTCGAAACAGCGGACTTTCGCCGATCGTCCGAGTGCCGCGACGAGACGTTCGATCTCTCTGGGCGACATGCCGGCGGGGTTGATGGCGCTGACGCCCGGTGCATTCGACGCATCGAGCACGTCGAGGTCGAGCGATGCGAACGCATCGATCGACTCGGTTCGAGCGGACGCTTCGAACTCGGCGCCACCCATCGCTCTCCCGTGATGCTCGACGAAGTAGGCGACGTGCTCGGCCTCGTTCACCAGAGGGTTCATGCCGACAAGTCTCAGCGCCTTGACTCCGCACTCTTCGATCAGTCGGCGGAACGGCATGCCGGACCCCATCGTCTCACGAACGTCAAGATGGGCATCCATGTAGTAGCCGACCATGCCGCGGTGCCGCTCGGCGACGGGCCGGACGAACGCGAAGGTCAGGTCGTGACCACCACCGATCCCGACAGGGAACATCCCGAGGTCGAGCGCCCTCTCGACGGCGCGCGAGACCCGGTGGTGCGTCTCCGCCAACGCATCGGGTGAGTCCCCGTCCGCGGGGATCACGTCGCCCGCGTCGTACACGCGTGGCCAGTCCCACCCGGCCGGGAGGGCCACGCCGTACTTCGAGAGCGCCGATCTGAACGCGATCGGTCCCTCGCACGCACCGGCGCGTCCTCCGTTCATGCGGACGCCGAGATCATCCGGAAGCCCGATCAACGCCACGCGGCATGCATCGGGACTTCGCGAGATCGTCGAGGCGAATCGCGAGGATGCCACGTGCTCCGGCCAGACCGGCGGAGCGCAGTGGGGGAGGGCGGGAAGTGGGGAGGAACCCATCGGCAGAGTCTACCAGTTTCGCATTGGTACCCGAACCCCACGCTCATCGGCGCAGCGCTGGGCCTCGGGATATCCCGCGTCGGCGTGGCGGAACACACCCATCGCGGGGTCGTTCGTCAGCACACGCTCCACGCGTGCCGCGGCCTCGGGCGTGCCATCCGCAACGACGACCTGCCCCGCGTGCTGGCTGAACCCGATGCCGACCCCTCCTCCGTGATGGAACGACACCCACGAGGCGCCCGACGCAACATTCACCATCGCGTTGAGCAGCGCCCAGTCGCTGACGGCGTCCGTCCCGTCCTTCATCGCCTCGGTCTCGCGATTGGGGCTTGCAACCGAGCCGCAGTCCAGGTGATCGCGTCCGATGACGATGGGGGCCTTCACCCTGCCCGTCCGCACGAGCTCGTTGAACAGCAGCCCCGCCTTGTGGCGCTCGCCGTAGCCGAGCCAGCAGATGCGGGCCGGCAGGCCCTGGAACGCGACCCGATCCTTCGCCAGAGTCAGCCACCGGTGCAGCCCCTCGTCCTTCGGGAACAGCTTCATCAACTCCCGATCGGTCGTGAAAATGTCCTCGGCGTCTCCCGAGAGCGCGACCCATCGGAACGGCCCACGGCCGACGCAGAACTGGGGTCGGATGTACGCCGGCACGAATCCCGGGAACTCGAAGGCGTCCTTGAAACCGGCATCGAACGCTCGCTGGCGGATGTTGTTCCCATAGTCGAACGTCCTCGCGCCCTTGCGCTGGAGTGCGACCATCGCTCGGACGTGACGCTCCATCGACGCGACGCTCAGCTCCGCGTACCGCTTTGGATCGCTCCTGCCAAGCTCTCGCGCAGCGGCGAACACCATCCCCGTCGGGACGTAGTTCTGCACGTCGTGCGCACTGGTCTGGTCCGTGAGAGCGTCCGGCGTGATGCCCCTGGCAAGCAGACGCTCGAGCAGATCCACGGCGTTGCACTCGACGCCGACACTGATCGCCTTCTTCTGCTTTGTCAGCAACACGGCCCGATCGATTGCCGCGTCGATCCCCTCGACGATCTCGTCCAGGTACCTGTCCTTCGCGCGCCGATCCAATCGCGTCCGATCGACATCGGCGATCAGGCACGTGCCGCCATTCATGGTGACGCTCAGGGGCTGAGCCCCGCCCATTCCGCCGCATCCCGCCGTGACGCAGAGCCGCCCGGCCAGCGTCCCGCCGAAGTGCTGCCTCGCGCACTCCGCGAAGGTCTCGTATGTCCCCTGCAGAATCCCCTGCGTCCCGATGTAGATCCATGACCCGGCGGTCATCTGACCGTACATCATCAGGCCCCTGGCCGCAAGATCGTCAAAGTGCGCCTGGGTCGCCCAGTGGGGGACCAGATTGGAGTTCGCGATCAACACACGTGGCGAGTCCCGATGCGTCCGCACCACGCCGACCGGCTTGCCCGATTGCACGAGCAGCGTCTCGTCTTCCCCGAGCGACTTGAGCGTCTCCACGATCGCATCGAACGCGGGCCAAGACCTTGCCGCCTGCCCGCGTCCGCCGTACACCACGAGCGTATCCGGATGCTCCGCCACCTCGGGATCAAGGTTGTTCATCAGCATGCGCATCGCGGCCTCGGCCTGCCATGTCCTGCAGACTCGCTCGTTGCCCCGCGCGGCGCGAACCACTCGCGCTCCCGCCGAACGCTTGGTCTGTCCTGTTCCCATCGTCGTCATCGCTCTCTCCTCACACGCCGGCGGTCACGCGCTGGATCTCACCGCCCCTGATCAAGCCGACCACTGCCGCGATATCCGGTGCGGGCGGTCGGTCCTTCTCCAGCGTCGGCACGACTCGCCGCAACGCCCTGTGCACCCGCTCGACGCCCCTGCCGGACTTCAGAGGCCGATGCGCCTCGATGCCCTGCGCCGCGCAGATCAGCTCGATCGCCACGACGTGCATCGCAAGATCCGCGGCTCGACGCGCCTTCGCCGCAGCCCGCGGCCCGAACGAGTTGTAGTCCTCGATCCCCGCGCTGGTCCCGATGTTCGCCACGCTCGCCGGTGTGGCCAACCCGATGATCTCGTTGCACAGCGCGGCCGCGGTGTACTGCGCGATCATCAGGCCCGAGTTCAGCCCCGGTTCGGGGCTGAGGTACGGGCGCAGATGGCTCTCGGCATCGAACGCCGACAGCATCCAGAACGTGCGTCGCTCGCTGATCCCGGCGATGTGCGAGATCCCGATCGTCGCGGCGTCGAGCGGGATCGCCAGTGGCATGCCATGAAAGTTCCCCGCGGACACAGGGCGGAGCCGATCAGCACCGCTTGGGCGTCGATAGCGCGCATGCGGGCGAAATCCTCCGGCGTCTCAAGCCCGCTTTCGGCGACGAAGCCAATGCCAG
>JAPKGU010000129.1 GCA_026647565.1 Phycisphaerales bacterium
CATCGCCATCATCGCCCTGCTCATCGGCATCCTGCTGCCGGCGCTCGGCGAGGCCCGCAAGGCCGCCAAGCTGGTTCTGGACATGAACAACCAGAAGCAGATCGGCACCGGCACCAACTCCTACGCCACCGACTACCAGGACAGGAACCCCACCTTCTCCTGGGACGAGACGACACCAGAGAACCCCTACGGCCCCGCTGGCAGCAAGCTCCAGGCCGCCGCAGATCAGGCTGTCTGGATCATCAACCAGCGCGGCGGGCGTGGCGACTCTGCTGTCCAGATCAACCAGATCTCCGGCTGGATCCCGCACGTCCTCTACTCCCACCTCCCCCTCCAGGACTACCTCGCCTCACGCCTCCCCGAGAAGCTCGTCGTCAGCCCCGCCGACCTCCACCGCCTCAAGTGGCAGGACTGGCGCGGCTTCGAAGCCATGGAGTACGTGCCGAACCCCATGGGCAAGGCCGGTGGCTCGATCAGCAATGAGGACAAGCGCTGGCCATACTCATCCTCCTATCGCGCCGTCGTCGCGCTCTACGACAAGGGCCAGAGTCGCAACATCAAGGCCTCGTCCGGTGACGCGGTGACCCGGCGCATCAAGTGGGGCGGCTCGCACCGTCTCTACTCCGTGCCCGGCAACGCCGACCTCGGCGCGACGAACGCCTCCGAAGTCGCCTTCCCCTCCATGAAGGTTCTGATGTTCGACGATGTGGGACGCTACTTCGGCAAGCGCCCGATCTTCTACGGGTACGAGGAGGCACGCCTCCCCGTCCTCATGTTCGATGCGTCTGTCGCCGTTCGCGCAAACGTCGATGCCAACATCGGCTGGGACCCGCACGGCCCGACGATCAAGGGCAAGAACGTCGACTTCTTCGACTTCGCCATGGGCCTCCGCCCCGCCGAGCAGTGGGAGCCGCCCACACGCAACGGCGCATGGACCGACTCCAACGTCCGGGGCTACTACCAGTGGACCAGAGGCGGCCTCCGAGGCATCGACTTCGGCGGCAGCGAAATCGACACCGGCCAGGGCATCGACTGATCCGCCCTCGTCCCAGATTCTCAACGTCATTCGCTCAGGGCCTTCGCTCATCGCGGAGGCCCTGTCACTTTTTCACTATGATCCTGGTGTGCGGGGACCTTGGAGGTCCCGGGCCGACGGCCCCGGGGGCCGCGTCGAGACAATCGAGGAGTCCACCATGAACGTGCTCATCGCCGACAAGTTCGAACGCGCCGGCATCGATGGCCTTTGCTCGCTCGGCTGCACCGTGACCGAGCGTTCGGACACGCCCTCGGACGGTCTGGCCGCCGCCGTCAACGACGCCCGTGCGGAGGTCCTCATCGTCCGCTCCAAAAAGGTGCCGGCGAGCGCGATCGCGGGGATGCGCGGGCTTCGGCTCATCGTCCGCGCCGGCGCGGGGTACGACAACATCGACATCGCCGGCGCAAAGAACGCGGGCATAAGCGTCGCCAACTGTCCCGGAATGAACGCCGTCGCCGTGGCCGAGATCGCGATCGGTCACCTGCTCGCCCTCGACCGTCGCATCGTCGATCAGACCCTCGCCGCCCGCGAGGGCCGCTGGGACAAGAAGGAGTTCGGCAAGACCGGCCCCGGCGGCGCGCGGGGGCTCAAGGGGAGCACGCTCGGCGTCGTCGGGTGCGGCGCCATCGGTCGCGCCGTCATCAAGCGTGCCCTCGCCTTTGAGATGCGGGTCGTCGCCTGGAGCCGTTCCATCACCAAGGAACACGCCAGGGACCTCGGCGCCGAATGGGGAGGCAACGACACCCCCGCGCTCCACGCCCTCGCCGCGGCCTGCGACGCCGTCTCGATCCACCTTCCCGGCGCGCCCGACACCAGGCACCTCATCGGTCGCGAGTTCCTCGAAAGAATGAAGCCCGGCGCCTACCTGATCAACACCTCCCGGGGCAGCGTCGTCGACGAGGCCGCGCTCCGCGAAGCGATGAAGTCAAAGGGCATCCGCGCCGGGCTCGACGTCTTCGAGGACCAGCCGGCCGACGCGCAGTCGCCCTGGGCGAACCAGACCGCACGCACGCCCGGCGCCGTCATCACCCACCACTCCGGCGCCAGCACCGACCAGGCCCAGGCCGCCGTCGCCGACGAGGTCGTTCGCATCGTCAAGGTCTTCAAGGAATCCGGCAGAGTCGAGAACAAGGTCGCCTGATTCTCTCCGCCCCTCTCTCTCTCCATCACTCCGTCACTCTCCCCACCAGCATCAGCCACTCCGCGTTGCCGCGCCCCTTCGACCGCGCGCTCGCACCGACCGACCCGCCCAGGATCGGCGACCGCTCGATCCCAAGCACGCTCCCGCCCAGCGACGGCATCTCCCCGCGGATCCGCTCCACGATCGCCAGCGCCTCGGATTCCTCCAGGACCGTCGGCGCGCCCCGCTGCCCCGTGCCGTCGCGCTCGTAATGGGGCTTCACCAGCGTCACGATCCGCCCGCCCGGCGCCAGCCACGCGAACGCCGCCGGGACCGCATGCCGCTGCCTCGTCCATCCGAGGTCGATCACCACCAGATCGACGCCCCCGCGCTCGCGCACGAGTTCCGAAGGTGGCGGCGTGTGCAGCGCGTTCGAACGCTCCATCACCACGACCCTCGGGTCCTTCCGCAGCGACCACGCCAACTGACCGTAACCGGTGTCCACCGCGTACACACGCGCCGCCCCGTGACGCAACAGGCAATCCGTGAACCCGCCCGTGCTGCACCCAAGGTCCGCGCACACCATGCCCGTCGGATCGATCGAGAACGCACGCAGCGCGTGCGCCAGCTTCAATCCGCCGCGGCTCACATATGGGCAGTCCTGCTCCGACATCCGATCACGCCCGCATCATGGCCACGCCCAGGATCATCCCTCCGACATCACACGCCGCGTTCTCTCCAGGAGCCCCAACGCACAGACGGGGTGGGCCAGCGATGAGGGGCAGGAGTGGGGGGCCCAAAGCAAGGTCCCAAGGCGACGTGCAAGAGTGGGGGGAAGAGGCGGGGCAGGGTCGGAGCATCATGCCGACTGCGTGCCGGCCCACTTTTCCTCGCGTTCCAGCCCGCGAGGATGCAGCACCCGCCACAGTTTCTCCAGAAGGTCCGTCGTCCCGATCCGTGCCGCCCCCGACAGCGCGAGCACCTCGGTGTCCCGCCCGAGTTTCAGCTTCGCCCGCAGCTTCTTCACGCGCTCGGCCCGCTCCGACTCGTCGGGGATCAGGTCGAGCTTGTTCAGCGCGACGATCTCCGGCTTCTCCGCAAGCGCCGTGCTGTAGCCGGCCAGCTCCGCACGGATCGACAGGTAGTTCTCAGCGGGGTCGCGCCCGTTGTCGGGCACGACGTCGAGGAGGTGCACGAGCACGCGCGTCCGCTCGATGTGGCGCAGGAAGTCGTGCCCAAGCCCGGCCCCCGATGAGGCGCCCTCGATCAGGCCCGGAATGTCCGCGAGCACGATCCGCCGGTTCGCGTCGATCTCGGCGATCCCCAGCTGGGGCGAGAGCGTCGTGAACGGGTAGTTCGCGATCTTCGGTGTCGCCCGCGTCAGCGCCGCAAGCAGCGTCGACTTGCCCGCGTTCGGCATCCCGACGAATCCCACGTCCGCGATCAGCTTCAGCTCCAGGCGCAGCGTCCGCTCCACCGAGGCGCCGCCCGGCTGAGCGTTCAGCGGCGTCTGGAACGTGGACGTCTTGAAGTGCTCGTTGCCGAAGCCGCCGCGCCCGCCCGGAGCGACGACGATCGACTGGCCCGCCTCGAGGTCGCTGATCAGCTCCCCGCTCGTCTCGTCGTACACCAGCGTGCCCGGAGGCACCCGGATGATGCAGTCCGCTCCGTTCGCGCCGTGCTGCTGCTTGTAACGCCCCGGCTCCCCCTCCTGCGCCTCCCAGTGGAACTGGCCGCGGAAGGTGTACAGCGTGTTGACGTTGTGGTCCCCGAAAAGGATCACCGATCCGCCGTCACCGCCGTCGCCCCCGTTCGGGCCGCCCTTCGGCTCGTACTTGGCGCGCCGGAAGGAGACGTGGCCGTCCCCCCCTTTCCCCGACCTGACACGGATGATCGCACGATCAACAAACATGGACGTAGACCATAGCGCCGATCCGCACCCCGCGCACCGAATCCCGCGTGCAGCGCGCCACGTTCGCGCCGATTCTCGCGCTCGACCGCCCGCTCGGCCTCGCGCGATATAGACTGAATCAGGTTCGATCGTGCCTCATCCCTGCCCCCGTAGCTCAGTTGGATAGAGCAACGGATTTCTAATCCGTCGGTCGGAGGTTCGAATCCTCCCGGGGGCGCTTCCGCCCTGCGCCCGCAGCATCCCGGCCAATCGCCCCTTGGCGAGTCGTTCCTCGTACGTTATTCGTATAATGTTCGGTAAATACTGGCGTCGTCTAGCCAGAATTCCCCATACCTGAGGCGAAAGCCCCACAACCCCGGAACCGGCACTTTCCGCCGACCGAACAACCGATCATTGCGGGCGGCGGGTTCTCTTGTCCCGTTTTTGGGCCAGTCCTTCGCCCCATCCCGGTTCGTTGCGGTGTGTATCCGGGGCACGCGAGAGAATCTGTTTTCACCCTTCTGGAGCATTGCGATGAGAGTGCGTGGAGCAACCGGTCTTGCGGCCGCTGTCCTTGCCTTCGCGGCGGGCACGGCCTTCGGCGCCGATGCGGCGATTCGTCCCGGATTCACTGGCGCTGCCGCCCCTGCGTTGGCAGCACTTGAGCAGACCTACCCCGGCGTGCGCACGCACGTCGAAGCGGGCCTGCTCCGCTACGTCTACGGCGTGCCCATGACCTCCGGCGCGACGCCGGACGCCGCCGCCGAGTCCTTCCTTGAGCAGTACGCCGCCGTCCTCGGCGTCAATGCCGCGGACCTCGAGCTCTCCCGCGCCCACGACATCTCCAACAACCGCTTCACGGTCTTCGCCTACACCCAGACGCTCGACGGCCTCCCCGTCGAGAACAGCGCCCTGCGCATCCTCGTGAACAACGAGATGGGCCGCGTTGTCTTCGCCTCCGCTCGCGCCGCCGAGAGGCCCGCCGACGGTTTCGCCCTTCCCCTGGTCGAGGCCGAGGACGCCATCGCCATCGCCGGCGCCAACCCGATGTACCGCAACTACGAGGGCTGGACCATCCCCGAGCTCGTCGTGTGGACCGATGCGGACGGCCGCCGCGCCACACAGGCCTGGAAGTTCGCGGGCGGCGTCGACATCCCCGGCAACTTCCAGTGGCGCACCTTCTTCGTTGACGCCGCCACCGGCGTCCTCCTCGAGTCGCGCGACGAGGTCTACACCGTCGACGTCTCCGGCAACGTCCAGGGCTTCGGAACCCCGGGCGTCCGCGCCCACAGCGCGAGCAACCCGCCCGCAAACCTCGTCATGCCCAAGATCCGCATGACCATCACCGGTGGCAGCAACGCCTTCACCAACTCCAGCGGCAACTACACCATCGCCCACGGCGGCTCCTCCCCCGTGACCGTCACCTCCAACCTCTCCGCCGGTCAGTGGGTCAACGTCAATCCGAACGGCGTCGCCGAACTCTCTGTCTCCGGCAGCGTCACGCCCCCCGGCCCCGGGAACTTCGTCTTCAATGCCGGCTCAAGCCTCGAGGGCAACGTCGCCCAGGTCAACGCCTTCATCCACACGACTCTCACGCACGACTTCATCAAGGAGCGTGCGCCCTCCTTCACCGGCCTCGATCTCGTCATCCCCGCCAACACCGGCGTCTCCGGAACCTGCAACGCCTTCTTCACAACTTCCGGCGGCCCGTCGATCAACTTCTACAACTCCGGCGGCGGCTGCAACAACACATCCTTCTCCACCGTCATCGCCCACGAGTACGGCCACTTCATCGTCAACCAGCTCGGCCTCGCACAGGGCGGCTTCGGCGAAGGATTCAGCGACACCATGGCCGTCCTCATGTACGACGTCGGCATCGTCGGACAGGACTTCCTGACCTCCGGCGGCTTCGTCCGCAACGTCTCCGACGGCACCCCGGACTGGACCAGCTCCGCGTGCTCCTCCGGCGTCCACACCTGTGGCGAGGTCGTCGGCGGCTCCTGGTACTTCATCAAGGAGAACTTCAAGTCCTTCTACGGCACCAGCGACGGCCTCGAGAGGGCGCGCCAGCTGACCGTGGACTGGTCCATGATCACCATCGGCGGCGCCAACGGCTGGGGATCACACCCCGGAACCGCCATCGAGGTCCTCACCGTCGATGACGACAACGGCGACATCAACGACGGCACCCCCAACCGCACCCGCATCTGCTCCGGCTTCGCCCAGCACAACATCTCCTGCCCGGCGCTGAACCTCCTCTTCTTCACCTACCCCGATGGTCGTCCCACTTTCATCACCCCCGGCGAAGTCACCACCTTCCCCGTCTCTGTCACCGCCGGCGCTGGCGTCCCCCAGCCCAACACCGGCAAGATCCTCTATCAGATCAACGGTGGCACCCTCACCGTCGTCAACCTCGCCGAGACCTCACCCAACAACTACACGGCGGTCCTTCCCGCCGTGAACTGCGGCGACAAGATCACCTACACCCTCGCCGCACTGACCACCACCTCGGGCAACCAGCTTGATCCTGTCACCGGCAACTACAGCGCCACCGCCGCGTGGGGCACCGCTGTTGCCTTCGACGACACGATGGAGACCAACCTCGGCTGGACGGGCGGCATCGCCGGCGACACCGCAACGACCGGCATCTGGACCCGCGTCAATCCCGTCGGAACCGCCGCCCAGCCCGAGGACGACCACACACCGGCTCCCGGCGTCAACTGCTGGGTCACTGGACAGGGCGTTGTCGGTGGCGGCCTCGGCGACAACGACGTTGACGGCGGCGTGACCACGCTCCTGTCACCGGTCCTCGACCTTTCGGGCACCGGAGGCGCGACCATCTCCTACTGGCGCTGGTACTCCAACCACGCCGGTGCCGCGCCCAATGCCGACGTCTTCACAGTCCAGGTCTCCAACAACGGAAGCACCTGGGTCACCGTCGAGACCGTCGGACCGACGGGCGATCAGGTCTCGGGCGGCTGGTTCTTCAAGGAGTTCAACGTGGCTGACTTCGTCACGCCCACTTCGAACGTCCGCGTCCGCTTCCGTGCCGAGGACGCCGGCTCCGGCTCCATCATCGAAGCCGCCGTCGACGACTTCAAGGTCACCGTCATCGACTGCACGCCCCCGTGCGCTCCCGACGTCAACGGTGGCGGCCTCGACGTGACCGACTTCCTCGACTTCATCGACTCCTTCGCCGCCTGCGAGAACCAGCCCGGCCCCTGCAGCGGTTCGTCGGGCGTCAACGCCGACTACAACGGCGACACGAACGTCGACATCCTCGACTTCCTCGACTTCATCGATGCCTTCGGCACCGGATGCGACTGATCCCGGCCGCATGACAACGTGATCCCGCGAGCGGGCCTCCGAAAGGGGGCCCGCTTTCTCTTTACAGCTTCCTGACTTCGTGCACTCGTCTCCCCGTCACCCCTCGCGGCGCTTCGGAGGAACAGCCCAGTTCAGCCGCTCGATCAGCGTCCGCCAGTAGTCGCTCCGCGGGTTCCGCACGAAGCGCACCTGCCGCTCGTGCCTGCGAAGCAGCACACGATCCCCGTCATCCAGCGGCTCGGACACCTGTCCGTCCAGCACCAGCGCGCACGCCTGCTGCCCCGAACCCCCCGCCCCATGGCCACTCAGCCCATTGCCGCGCCCCGCCCCGCGCAGCACCGATAGCTCGATCTGGCTCGCGCCCGACACCACGACAGGTCGGAACGCCAGCGAGTGGGGGGCCAGCGGAGTAATCGCAAAGACATCCGCCTCCGGCGCCAGGATCGGGCCGCCCGCCGAGAGGTTGTACGCCGTCGAGCCGATCGGCGTTGAGACGATCAGCCCGTCGCCGCTCAGCGAGGGCCCGATCCGCCCGTCGATCGCCATCGACAGCTCGATCATGTGCCGAGGCAGCCCCGTCGCCACCACCGCCTCGTTCAACGCCACCCCGCACACGCGCGCCGACCTCTCGCCCGACCGGACCACCGACGCGTGCAGCATCGAGAGCGAACGCGTCAGGAACGGCTCCGTCCCCAGCAGCGCTCGCGACTGATCCACGAACCCATCGAGCGAGAACTCCGCGATATAGCCAAGCCGACCAAGGTTCACACCCAGCAGCGGAATATCGTGATCAACGAACCGGCGCGCCTGCGCCAGCAGCGTCCCATCACCCCCGAGCACGATCAGCACGTCCGCCCGCCCCGTCTCGGGCGGCACCGGCCCCTGATCCGCCTCCACGCTCGCAAGCAGCGTCCCGTGCGCCGCGATCACGCGCGCCACGTCGTGCGCCGCAGCCCGTGCCTCAGCGCTGCGAGGATTGGTCAGAAGAATCGCGGCTCGCGTCATGGCCTCAGTGTACCTCCGGCCATCAGCCAGAGACGCCCGACCGGGTCTCCAGAGGCCGTGTCTCGATCGCCCGCGCCGGCCCGCTCGAAACCGGCACACTCAAGGCCGAACCGCCGCTCCGCGCCGAGCCGGTCGTCGCCGCCGAAGCCGCAAGCGCACGCACCTGGCGCGCGATCCCGACCGCATCAAGGCCGACCTCCGCCAGCTGCGACGATCGAGAATCCTGGAAGACCCACGAGTCCGGAAGCCCGTGAACCCGGACCATTGAAGCGTCCAGCCCCATCTCCGAGGCCGCCTCCAGCACCGCCGCCCCGAACCCGCCGATCACGCCATGATCCTCCACCGTCAGCACCGGGATCCGCCGCTCCAGCAGCGATCGGATCAGCGCCCGATCCACGGGCTTGGCGAATCGTGCGTCGTACACCGCGACCCTCAGCTCAGGCGCGAGCGCCGCCGCCGCGTCGAGCGCATCGAGCGCCGGCGTGCCGAACGCGAGGATCGCCGCGTCCGGCTCGCGAACCTCCGGCGTGAGGCACCGCGCGCGCCCGAGCTCGAACGGCGGGCACTCGCGATCCAGCAGGCGCGCCGACACGTTGTCCCTCGGATACCTGATCGCCGACAGGCCCTCCTCGTACTGACGCATGAACGCAAGCCCGGCGACCAGCGACGGCTCGTCGATCGGCGCGAGCAGGCACGCCCCCGGAAGCGTCCGCAGCAGCGCAACGTCACAGAACCCGTGGTGCACCGCCCCGTCCCCGCCCACAAGCCCCGCCCGGTCGAGGCACAGCCTCACCGGCAGGCCCTGGAGCGACGACTCCTGGAACGCCTGATCGAACGCCCGCTGCAGGAACGTGCTGTACACCGCAAAGAACGGGCGATACCCCGTCTTCGCAAGCCCCGCCATCATGTCCAGCGCATGGCTCTCGCAGATCCCGACGTCCCACGCACGCTCAGGGAACCGCTCCAGCACCCGCGTCGTGCCCGTCCCGTCGGGCATCGCCGCCGTGCACGCCACCACGCGCTCGTCCCGCTCCATCAGCGACAGCAACGCCTCGCCGAACGCCGTCGTGAACGAACGCCCCTCCCGTTTCAGCTCGACGCGGCACCCCTCCGACACCATCTCCCCGTCCACGCTGAACGCCGGAGGCGAGTGGAACGTGCTCGAGTCCGACTCGCTGAACCCGTACCCCTTCCCCTTGATCGTCTTGACGTGCAGCACCATCGGCCGATCAAAGTCCCTCGCCTCGGTCAGGAACTCGATCAGCGTCCGCAGGTCGTGCCCGTCGATCGGGCCGACCGTCACCAGCCCGAATCGCTCGAACCACGAGTCCTCCGCCACCCACGCCTTCGTCGCCTCGCCCATCCGGTGGTAAGCCTCTTCAAGCACCGAGCCGCCCGGCACGTGCTTCAGGATCCTGTGAGCGGACTTCTTGAAGTCGCCGTAGAGCGTCGACAGACGAACGCGATCGAAGTACTGCGACACCGCGCCCTGCGGCTTGCTGATCGACATCCCGTTGTCGTTCAGCACCACAAGGAACTGACGCTTCAGCGTTCCCGCGTTGTTCAGCCCCTCCATCGCCACACCGTTCACGATCGACGCGTCACCGATCAGCGTCACCACACGCCGGCCGTCAGGACGCGTCCGCGCCTCGAACGCCTCCCCGTTCAGCGTGTCCCCACGCGCCATGCCCACCGCCGTCGAGATCCCCGTCCCCGCGTGACCCACGCGGAAAAGGTCGTACGGCGACTCGAGCGGCTCCGGGAAACCCGCCATGCCCCGACGCGTCCGCAGCCCGTCCAGCAGCGCCAGCCGACCCGTCAGCAGCTTGTGCGGATAGCACTGGTGGCCCACGTCAAACAGCAGCCGGTCGTGCCCGAAGTCGAACACATAGTGCAGCGCGATCGTCAGCTCCACAACGCCGAGATTCGGCGCCAGGTGCCCGCCCGTGCGAGAGACCTGCGACACGATCGCCGCGCGGATCTCCGACGCCAGCACTTCCAGCTGCTCCACCGAGAGCCGGCGAAGATCCGCCGGGGATTTGATCGTCGGAAGAATCGGGTTCGCTCGTTCCATGCTCGTCCCTGACGCTCCACCCATCCGTTCGCCGCTGTCACGCTCCGCCACACGCTGCGCCCGGAAGAGTGAGATTTCAATATATTCTGAAACAAGTATAGGAGGCCCGCCCGGCGCGCTCCACGCGCCGCCCTCCATCCGCCTCCGCCCTTCCCGGTCTCCCCACGACGCACCGCTCCTTACCTCGTTCGCGACGCCAGGGTTCGGGCAAACGCACGCAGCCCGTCCGCTTCCTTGCCCAGAGCCCCAAGACGCCCGAGCGCCGAATCGAGCAGCTCCGCGACACGCAGACGCGACCCCTCCACGCCCAGCACGCCCGGGT